>JAHFIC010000013.1:10827-18232 GCA_023246555.1 Candidatus Magasanikiibacteriota bacterium | reverse complement strand
AGGCGATTTCACGCATCCACGGAAACGGCGATCGGATGACAGCCGAGGCCGAAGCCGAAATAAAAGCCAAGGCGCCAAAGGCGTTTGATGTACTGGAAAACTGGGTGCAAAGCTATAGCGGGAAAAAAGGGATTGCGATGGCGGCCGGCTCTGGCGCTTTGGCGGCCGGCGCTCTTCTTTTGGACAATGAGTGGGCGCGCGGGGTTATCGGTGGAGTCATGGGCGCCTACACTGGCCGGGAGCTCGGCACTGCGTGGTTCGAGGGTCGCGAAACGCGCGCCGCGCGCGAGGCAGTTCTTGAGCGCATGCGCATGGTACGATTTTATACCGAAGAAATTCAAGCCGGACGAGTGCTGTCGAATTCAGCGCGTGAAGATTTCCGAAATGATCTTTTGTCTACCAAACGCTTATTGCATGGCAATGCCAGTCCGGAGGAGCTTTCTATTTTTGTGACCATCAAAGGCGGTCAAGCAACCGTTGACATGAATTTGCGCAAACAAATGGAATCCATGACGCGTGATGCGGAGCGTACTGGCGTGCTTTTTGAAAACCACGAAGATCGTGCCAATTTCGAGAAAGTGCTTGAAGCCATGAACACACACGGCGAAGCGCTGGAAGCAGAGTATGAAGAGACATTTGGAAGAAAGGCTGGCCGCTGGCTCAAGAAAAAGGGTACGCGTTGGGGCGGTGCTTTGGTTGGTGCCGCTTTGGGCGGAGCCACGGCCATTGGGCTCGGATACATAGCGCGTCCGGTGACGGGGTTTATTGGAGAAAAAGTTCGCGCTGGTCTTGGACTCTCTGAATCCGCGTCTGTGACTACGACAGGTGAAGCAGGTGAGAAGGCTGTAGCTACAGCGGCCGCGACTGAAGCTGCCGCGGAAACAAAAGCATCGGGAGCGGCTGATGTTGCCATAGGAGAAGCCGCGCCGGCAACGCCGGCCGAAGAGACAATGACTCCGCCAGAGGTAGAAGCACCTAAAGGTCCGACATTTGGTGAAGCGAATCTGGTTCATGGCCGAGGTTTTGGATTTGAAGGTAAAGGAGAAGGAATTACCAACCCAATCATTCGCGACCTTGAGGCAAAGCCAGAACATTTACAGTCGTATAAGGGCATTCCGCAAATTGATAAATTATTGGTCAAGCATCCAGATGGTGCAGGATTAAGTTTGGATGAACAGAAGTTGGCCGCCAAAGTAATCTATGAGCGCGATTTTGGCAAACAGTATATTTGGGTCAAGAATCCTGACAAAATCGCAGTCGTCTTTGATGAAGGCAGATTCAAGCTTGGCGCTGTTGGTGGGGGCAGAGTCGAAGAACATTTGGGAACGCCGCGAATAGAAAAAGGATCAGTGGTAGATGTTGCTCCTGAAGCAAAGTCGACCCCGATTGTTGAGCTACATGCCACAGGTCCGAAAGGTGAAGGAGTAGATCTTATGCGTATGGAGGGGAGTGATGGCCCAGTTCTCACAGCAACGGGCGAAGAAGTTTTCGTCAATCCAAACGATGCCACGACTTCAGAAACTATTGTGCGTGCATACGACGCAAGGGGGAATTTTCTTGGTTTACTTACTGAAAGTAAAGGAGGAGTTGCGACAATCAGTGAGACAGGCATTGATCGAAGTCTGGATCAATTTAAGAATTTGACAGTGAACGGCCATTCACATGCTCCTCTCCCAGAAGGAGGGGGTGAAGGCGAGATAGAAGAAGTGAAGATAAAGGTGGATGATCTCAAAAAAGATCTGCCCGCCGCGGCGAAGGTTGATTTGTCAGCGGCCGCGAAAGCTGAGAGTGGCGGTGCAGCCGCAGCTACGGCCGCTCCGGCCATTGAAGCAAAACCGATTGGTGCTGGAGAAGCGGTTACAACACCGGTCGAGAAACCAGTCACGGCTCCAGCAATAGAGGCTGGTGCTGAACCGCCACCGAAGCTATTTGACGCAGCTGCTGATTTGTATAAGGACCTCCTAGTTGATGCGCAGTCCGTTAAGGATGCGCTCCTGACTGGAATTCGTGGAAAGATTTTTTCCACTCCGGCGAGTATTGAGGCTGGTGATAAGTATTTGAATCTTGGATTGGCGAAGTCATCTGAGCAGTTTATGGCCGATGTTGCCAATCGTTTGGAAGGGATGACACCAGAACAGCTGACGAATGCAAGGGTAGTAGAGTTATTAGGGACTGAAAATGTCACCGCCAAACAGCTCCTTGCCGCTTTGAAGCAAAACATTTTAGAAAGTTTACCGCCGGGAGCCGACGTGCTCTTTAAGCAAGCGGATGCCAGTGGATTTACATTGAGTCAAATGGATAATTCTGTTGTAAGGATAATAAACCCGGCAACCCAAGAATCAATGATTGTCCGCGCACCTGGGTTTTCTTTTGTGAAAGGCGAAGGTGAGACGCTATTAGCTGTGAATGAAAAAACAGCTGAAAGTTTTATCATCAATCCTGATTTTTCTGGAGGCGAAACAAAATTGGTATTTGAGGCTAAGAAGGTTGATGTTGAGGTGGAGTAGTACAAGAGTAATAATCAAAAAATGGCTCAATAGAGCCATTTTTTGTTATTTAGCCTCCACACCCTCTTGACAAAGTTGTGGAAATGTGGTATAGTATTCAGTCTTTACAATAAAACTAAGGTGCCAGAAGTCTGCCTTGCAGGGCGATCCTGGCGGGAAGAGAAGTATTTATCAGCCTAGTTATTGCTTGTCATAATGCTTGTCTTCCCGCTGTAGGATCAATTCGACGGATCCCCGTTTGCGGGGATCAGCTCACGGGTGTGAGCCGTGAACGATCCCTGCAACGGGCAACCAAAAATTCTGAATTTCCTCCGCCCTGGTATAGTGCCGCGGCGGAACGTCCTTAAGGAGGACAAACAGATGAATCCGAACCCGATTCAGAACCAGTTGAGTGTACCCGTCACCGTCTCCGCCTCCCCGATCCACTTCAGCGCCGGTGGCCGCGGTACGTGGACGTTGATCTTTCAGATCGCGATGTTGATCTTCGCCGTCGGCGGGCTCACGCTCGGCATCATCGCGGTGTCGACCGGTGCTCGAGAGAGCACGGTCAAGCAGACCCGCAAGGCCGCCCGCGCCGCGGCGAAGGATTCCGCGGCGGCCGCGTCGGACATCGCGAACGTCAAGGGGTGGGTGAACACGTCGTTCGTTCCGGCTTTCAACAAGCTCGAGGCGAACGTCGCCACCGCCCAGGGCGACATCGCGACGATGAAGGGTGACCTCGGTACGGTCAAAGGCGACATCGCGACGATGAAGGGTGACCTCGGTACGGTCAAAGGCGACATCGCGACGATGAAGGGTGACCTCGGTACGGTCAAAACGGAACTCGGCCTCGTGAAGACCAATGTCGCGAAGATCACAAAGGGTCAGGCCCGCGCGGCGGCCGCGCTCGAACTACTGCGCCAGGAGCAGAAGGCGGCCAGCGAGGCGCCGGTTCCGGTGAAGATGGTCTTCATCGGGGATCCGGCGGCTCTTCACGCCGTCCCCGGCACGCGCTAAAATGTGATGCGCCAAGCGACAGGATGTCGCAAGGCGCTCACGAGAAAACCGTCCGTCCCGATACAGCAGGAAGCTGTTATCGGGACGGACATCTAATACTCACCATGAAGGCAACTTCGTGTGGAGTACAGGACAAATTCTTTACATCAAACTACTCGGCGATCATCTGCGGAACAGAGAAATTGAATTCATATTCTTCTTTCTGTTCCGCAGATGACCAATCAGCTGTGGTCAGTAGAGGTTCGCGATGTGCTTCACAACCATCGTTTGAGCTTTTGCCATATCTGCGTCGTATCGATCGAATGAAATTCTCGACAAACAAAGACGCGACTGATGTCGCGCAGAACGAAAGGCAATCTAGATGTCAACCGCAACAGTTACCAACGTGAACACGACGATGAACACGAGCGTCCCTTCTCGGATCGCCCGATGGGCCAAGTACCTTGCCCTTGGCTTCCTTGCTCTCGGGGTCTTCCTGGTCATCGGCGGCGTTGCATTCGGGACCTGGAAGAACGAGCAGCAGATCGTCGCGCTCGGCGACAAGGCCGGTGCGATCGAGTCGAAGGTCGACGCGAACAAGATCAAGGTCGAGGTGACCGTCGCGGAGCTCGATGCGAGGGTTACGGCGAACAAGACCGGGATCTTGGCGATCAACACGCGTCTCGACGACCATGTCGATCCGGCCATCGACGAGCTCTACGGGCTCGTTCAGACGGCCACGACCGGACTCGCCGCGCTCGAGGGCAAGGTCGCGACGAACACGTCGTCGATCGCGGCGCTCGAAGGGTCGCTGCGCACGATCGGCGAGACGGTCGCGGCAGGCGAGAAGAAACTCGTGGCGGTCTCCGGCCGCCTCGGCAAGGTCGAGGGAGCCCTCTCCGGGATCGCCGACCGCGTCACGCAGACCGAAGACTCGGTCGCGGGCGTGAGCGGCCAGGCCGCGATCCTGACCGCGACGGCCGAACGGCAGAAGGATGTCCTGGTCCGCGTCGCGGCGACGCAGGAGGCCGGCATGTATGGCTGGCGGCAGGGTTCCGGAGAGCTCCAGACGATCGCGCAGCGTGTGCGCAACGAGATCGATGGGACCTCACCCGACGAAGACGGGGCCGAGTAGCAACGTGATGCGCCAACGCGACAGGAGTCGCGAAGGCGCTCACGAGAAATTCGTCCGTCACACAATGCATTCGTGCAGTGTGTGACGGACATCCATTAGTCATCATCAACCAAGTTGGTGGTGAGTAACAGGATGGTTCTTTACAGAACATAAAAAATTTGACGGTCGCAATGAGATGGAAAAACCATTTTCTTTTTATTTCGACCGTCAATCACTCCGCGCAATGAGGCGTGGAGGTTGAGAGACGTCGTATCCGAGAAATTCACAACAACAAGGAGGACTACGCAAATGCGTAAGTCGATTCTCGCGATCGTTTTGGTTTCCCTCACCTCCGCCTGCGCCACCGCCACACCGCCGCCCGTCGTCCGACCGGCCGCGCCCGTCGAGCCCGCCGTTCGCCCCGCCACCACGATCCAGGTCGTCGACCTGAAATGCCGTCGGGGCGAGGTCTGCGCCGTCCTCGACTTGCGCCCGCAGCCGAAGCCGGCCGCGCCCGTCGAGCAGCCCATGCTCGTTCCCGCCGCTGAGGAGATGAAGACCGAGAAGGGGGACAAAGTCCCCACGCTCGTGAAATACTTCGTCCTCCCCGTCGGCACCGGCGCGATCGGCGCCGGAATCTCCTGGTGGGCGTTCCCCACCCTGATCGGCGACGGGAGCTACTCCGGAGGGGCCGCCGTGAAGGGCGGCATCATCGGGGTCGGGGTCGGCATCGTATCAGGGGTCATCCTCGACCTCCTCGACAACGAGGAGGATTCAGACGAGGACACTGCTCCGCCGCCGCAACCGGCCGACTCCGTTTGAGGCACGCGGCACCACGCGCTCGGTGTTCTTCTCCCAAAAGAATACCGAGCGCACCCAATTTTTATTTGACAAGCTATTTGCCAAATAAAAATTGCTCATAAATTTATTTGTGAGCAAGTTCCTTTTATAAAAAACGACCAACCTCTTTCGAGAGATTGGTCGGTTTTGGTAGAGAATTCGTGTTTTCTATCGAAACCGACCAATCATCTAACACGTTTCCTTGCGCTTCACGCCCAGGTCGGGGGGCAGAGCAATCTGCTCCGTAATCGGGGCTGTAGGCAGGGGAACTTGACACCTCGTAAAAGAGGAGGAAAAAAATGCGTAAGCACGCATCATGGCTGACCGCGAGCCTCATCGCGGCCACCGTCCTCGTGGGTTGCGATCCGCGAGACACCATCGAGGCCGGTCCCGCTGGCGGGACCACGATCAACAACACGAACAACAACACGATCATCCTGTGTGTCGGACCGGATGGCGCTCAGTTCAACTGCACCGACGCCGACGGCGACGGAAGGCCCGCCGAAGGCAGCTGCACCGAGACCGACAGCACCGGCACGTGCATCAGCGGTCTTCGTCCGGACTGTGACGACACCAATCCCTACGCGCTCGATCCGGGAACGCCCGAGCTTTGCGACGGGCACGACCAGTCCTGTCCGGGCGAGCCCGGCTACGGCGTGATCGACGAGGGGTGCGAAGTCTCCTGTCCGGACGACGGCGACGCTTGTACGACCGAGGAGGTCGTCGGGCAGGAGTGCAGGCATACGCTCGACCCCGACTGCTGTACGTCGGACGACGACTGCGCCAGCGGCGAGCTCTGCACGTCGAACACCTCCACGGTCGCCGGTGTCTGCCTGGACTGCAACGACGACAACATCTGCACCACGGACTCGATCGCCGACGGCGCTTGCGCCAACGCGGAGATCCCGAATTGCTGTGTGGACAACGACGACTGTGCCGGCGACGAGCGGTGCGATCTCTCGACGAATGCGTGCGAGACGATCGTTTGTCCGATCCCCGCCGACATCTGCCTGCGGAAGGTGCCGCGCAACCACCGGTGCGAGCCGGAGCAGATCCCGCTTTGCTGCCACGGTCCCGAGTTCGATTGGGAGTGCGCCGACTCCCGCCCCGCCGATCTGCCCGACAACTACATGTGGGGCTGCCCGACGCAAGGCAACCAGTGCACGTCATGCCTAAACGGTGATGGCGACGCCGGCTGCTACGTCGGGGAAGAGTTCTGCGGCGAAGCCTACGATGGCTTCGACGACAACATGAACGGCGAGATCGACGAGGGTATCTGCGTCGAGGAGCCTGTCGACCCCCCGGTCGAGCCGATCGATCGCTCGAGCTGCCCGTTGACCGGTGCCGGCGTGATCAATCTCACGACGAGCACCGTGACGGTCCAACTCGGCACGACGACCCTCACGGGCGCGCCGGTCGAAGGTCCGTTCGTCTTCGGCCCGTACGGAGACGATCAGCCCGACGGCAACGGCCAGGGAGTCGGCCAGATATTCGACCCCGGCGCAACGGGTCACTGGCTGTGGCCGAGCGGCGTCATGTCGTATAGCGAGTGGTTCGGCATGTCCACCACGGACAAGCTGAACTACTGCATCGCCAACTGGCGCGGACTCGGTCGGTGCGGCGAGGATGACATCATCCTCCCGACCCTTACGGCGAGTGGCGACTGCCACTTGCCCATGAACCCGGCCCCGTAGCCGCCTCTTGTTCTTTCCTCTCTAGCAGTGTCCCACCCCGAGACGCACACTGCCGTGAATTCTCACGAGTCTCTGCCCCGACGCATCTTCGCGCCGGGGCTCTTTTATTTTAGGCCGGTTGAAGTTTCTGTAGAGTTCGTTCGAGTTGATTTTTTATGTCTTCAAGCTCTTTGCCAATCGAGCGCAGTTCAGTGTGAATATTCGCAAAACCTTCGTCCATTCGATTCACAAGAGACTGCTCAAGAGATTGTAAATCTTTTTGTAAATCTTTTTTG
>JAHFIC010000013.1:0-10817 GCA_023246555.1 Candidatus Magasanikiibacteriota bacterium | reverse complement strand
TTTTTGGTTACGCCTTCTGCCTTGGTCATACCCTCTGATTTGGTCATGGCATTGTCATGCAGAAATGTCACCATTTCCAGTATGTCTTGGATTGCTTGTTCAGTGTTCATATGACGGTTAACTTTTGTGAGATTTTTACTATACCAAGTCTAACCGCAGTTCGTCAATTTCATGTGTTCCGACGAGTCTCACGCCCCGACGCATCTTCGCGCCGGGGCTCTTTTATTTTGAAAACTAAAGTTTTTCTATGATGTCACGAAGATCGATATTGATATCTTGGAACAACGCTTTGAGCGTCCCGCGAGGAATATCATGCCCTCCATGCATTGGCACGACAGCTCGTCGTCCATCTTGGTGACGAAAAATACGATGACTGCCCTTTTGGCGCACGTCGGCAAATCCCAGTTGTTTGAGCAATCGAATGACGTCTTTATCCTGAAGCACCGGCAGTTTAGGCATACTGCAATCCCGGCGCATCCGGCATCATAACGGTCTCGAACGTTTCAAAACTTTTTTCTTGTGGCACATCTTCTCCATTCGCGACAAGGTCCTCAATGTACAGCTCAATCGCTTCTCGAAGTTTCTTTTTTACGCCATCAATTGAGGTATCCCATGTATGACAGCCGCTCAATGCAGGAACATAGCCGTGGTATGTCTGGCGTTCGTCTGGTTCAATAATGATGCGATAGGTGCGTGAGTTCATATATTTATGAGAATACCGATTTTTTAGCTTTTTGTCAATTTGGTATTCTCACGAGTCTCTGCCCCGACGCATCTTCGCGCCGGGGCTCTTTTATTTTTTCAAATTTGAATTTTTTGCTTTTCTGCCATTTTTTGCTAGGATAGCGCCGAGAGGAGGTGTTCTTTGGACAATTTAACAACTCGCGGGTACACCATTCTCAAAGAGATCAGTAAAGGGAATTGGGGGCGGGTTTTTCTCGTTGAAAATCGTGGCAGACGTTATGCCCTCAAGGTGGCACGAACAAGAGGTGTCGTGTCCTCGATCGCCTTGCCCGGCCGACTTCACGAAGCCGAAATCATGCGGCGTTCCCAGCGTGCGTGCCGAGGGAAGGGTGTCGTGCGTCTGTACGACGCCTGGGTGGAAGGAGAAGATACCTATCTCCTCATGGATTTCGTGGATGGACGAAGGATTTCCCAGTTGGTTTTGGAGGACTGGAAAGCGCCGGCGACGAGAGATCAGTTTCTTCGGGTCATGCGGGCAATCCTTAGCGAACTCGACCGACTGCATACGCTTCCCAACCCCATCTTTCACATGGATGCGACGCCGGATAATATTCTCGTTGATCATGCGAGCGGCCGCTGTTATTTCGTTGATTATGGTGTTGCGCAATGCAAAGGAGTCGCGGAGTGGATTGTGCGCTCTACACATAGTGCAATCATCGGTAAACTTGGATTCGTGCCGCCGGAGCGCATGATGCGGGACCAGTCGGATCTTGTTGGTCCGTCCACTGATCTCTATAGCGCTGGTGTCATCGGCTGTATGCTTATGCTGGGGAGATACCCCTTCACCTTTGTGAGCCAGCCGTATTCGGCAAGAGATTTTATTCTTCCGCCGATGCCGGAGACTGGCTCACTTGCTCCCTATGCGCAGATACTGGATCGCGCGGTTGCGTTCAATCGCAGTGATCGATTTCCCATAGCCAGAGCGTTTTTGGAGGCGCTGAATTATGCTCGATAGTATACGACAGGGACGATCTCGATTCCCAGAGCTTTTCCCCGGCCAGATGGCACGTGATTGGATTGTTATGAACCGCATCGGGGCCGGCGGAATGGGGACCGTGTACTTGGTTCAAAAATCAGGGTCGACAGAGGAGTGCGCCCTCAAAGTGACCGACCAGTATCCCGAACTTCCCGGCGGCCATGAGGCTTCTATGATGCAGGCGGCGTGTCCGATGAATCATTCGCCTCGGGTCTACGAGTCATGGGAAGAAAAAGGTCGGGCGTTCATCGTCATGGAATTTATCCGCGGCCGGCCGCTCAACGAATTGTTCCGAAGTTGGGCAGGCCGTTTAAGCGCATCGCAGATTCGCTGGGCGCTCCTCGGCATGCTCGGTGAATTGCAAAGACTGCACACGTTGCCGAGGCCAATCGTGTATGGTGACCCAAAACCGGGTAATTATATCGTCGACCCCAACGGAAATTTTGTCCTCGTTGACTACGCAAACGCTCGCTATGTTGGGGATACTTTTCGTCTGTTGCAGGGAGAAGGTGAATTTTTCATCCGCGGCACGCCGTCATATATCCCTAGTGAGCATCTCGACACGACCGGACGAGGGGTTGTCATCGATCCAAAAAGCGATCTCTATTCGGTCGGCGTCGTCGGTTGGGAACTCTTGGTAGGGGAAAAGGCGCCAAAATTCGGCCCTGTCCCTCCGCTCGATCTTCGCAATTTGCCACGCGATATGCGGGCGATTGCCAACACGGTCAATCTCGCAACGCGCATGGATCGCACGAAGCGTCCCGGTTCAGCCGGCGTCTTTATGGAGGCGCTCCATGATTGATTTTTTTCCCCTGTTTGCGTGTCATGCGCAGGCAGGGCTTTTTATTCTCTCAAGGTCGCGCCCCACCACGCGAAGGTGAACCACAAGACTGGCGTGTGGTGGAGCATGTTTTCGGATAGACTTACCACAATAAACATGAAGATCCACGCAAACAGACGGGGATTTTTTCGCGCGGAAAAAAGTATCTGTCCCAAAAACGCGAGGTACAACGCGAGACCAATACCTCCAAGTTCAAGCGCAATGCGAAGATAATCATTGTGTGCTTCGGCGCTGTCGTCCCAGAGATGAGTCAGCGAACGATTTTCGCTCCAGACGGTGGCAAAAGTGCCAAAACCATAGCCAAGGAACGATCGCGTGGCAATCAGGGGAATTGATTCACGAAGAAGCGATTGCCGCCAGGCCAATGAATCCGCATCTTCATTTCGTGTGACCAGGCGTGAAATAATCGGCACGCGCGTAATGTCGAGATTAAAACGTTCTGAAAAAAGATTATGTATGGATAGAATCAGTGCGCAGGCCGTGAACGCAACGAGGAAGAGCTTGAGGAATTTTTGTTTGAAGAGAATCAGGCCAAGCACGATCCCATAGAGAACTATGCCGATGATCGCCGCGCGCGTATATGTAAACAGAAGAGCAACGAGAAGTATTGGCGCCATGAGCCTACGGTATGGTAGCGCATTTTTTGTATCGAACAGCAGTATGAGAACGCCGACGATGAGGAATGCAAACACATTGGGATGCGCGAGCGTGCCATAGATTCTGCCATGAAGGTCGGTGGTGGTAAGTCCGGCGCCTACCATTGCCTGAAGAATGCCGATGATGATGGGTACGACCGCAGAAGCTATCAGCGCCCACCAGAGCTCTTTTCGCGTGAAGTGTTTTTTCATCACACCGATGTAGGCGAGCGCAAAAACACCAAGCGCGTTGAACCATTTTATACTCTCAATGATCGTTTCTCTGGGGGAGACACTCCACCATGTGCTCATGAGCATGAAGCCAAGGAGGATTGCCCCAATGGGAAGCGCTGGGATTGCCGTGAGCATTTTTTTGTGACGGAAGAGTATGAAGAGCGACCAAAAAGCAAAAATGATTGAAAGAGCGGCGTTCATGTTCACCGTGATCTGTTCGTAGGCAAACACCGTGACATCACGCCACGCATCAATGAGTGGGCGACACAAAAGAACAAGTAGTAGAAGTTTTTCTTGAAAAAATAGGTGGCCCAAGAAAAAGCCAAGGAGTGCCAAAATGACTGCGTCGAGCGCGGCCCAAGGGGAGAGAAGAATCATACACGCGCCAATGACTACTACCGGTAGAGCAACCCGAAAAATGTTGATTTTTTGGCTAAAAAATGGTATAAAAGAGCCAAGATTTTTATGAAAAAAGTCCTTCATATTATTCCACGGTTTACGGTCGGCGGCGCCGAACAACTTATCCTCGAGTATACCAACCGGTGCGACAAAAACAAGGTCGAGGTGGCGGTGGCAAGCGTTCGCGGCGATGGAGAATTTCGTAAAGCATTTTCCTGTACGACGATAACGAATCAAGTGTTTTCGTTTGTGAGGAGTTGGCGACCTCAGATTGTGCATACGCATATGCTCAGCGCTGATGTTGTTGGATATTGTTTGAAACTTTGGGATCCTTCCATCCGTTGGATATCAACCCAGCATAATATTGAAACGCATACGTCGTTCTTCCGGAGAATGATGTGGAAACGCATATTGAAGCGCGCGGACGCGATTGTCGCCGTGGCCGGAAGTGTGGAAGCATTTTGCCGTACGGCGTGGAAGCTCTTGCCAGAAAAAATTCACAAGATTTATAATGCGGTTCCAGTGAATCGTTTTTTAGATATCCCGCCGCCGTCACTTCCGGAAGCTGGTGTGTGGAGGATTGTTACTCTTGGCCGCTTGGAGCGGCAAAAGGGTCACGACATCTTGCTTCGGGCACTTGCCATGTGTGCCGACCTTCCGTGGCGTTTATCGGTGTTTGGTGTTGGGAGTCTTGAATCAGACATTCTAAAAAATGCGCGCTTGCATGCGATAGAAGACCGGGTCGCGTTGTGTGGGATTGGAAATACGGCAGAGGCGCTTCGCCATGCGGACATGGTCGTTCAGCCATCGCGCTTTGAAGGAAGAAGTCTTGTGGTTATGGAGGCAATGGCGGCCGGTAGATGCGTTGTGGCGAGCGACGCGGCGGGGCTTGAACTTATTGAACACGAAAAAACCGGTGTGATCGTGCCGCACGATAACACCTCTCTGCTTGCGCAAGCGATTCGGAGAGTTCTTACCGAGCATGGTTTTGCCAAACGGCTTGGCGAAAGCGCTCGTGATTACGCGCGCCGGCATTTCGGTTTTGACACGTGGATGAAAGAAGTGGAAAGTCTCTATGAATCTCTATGAGGCGATCAATTGTTCTTCTTTTTCTAGTCTCCTGTCTGTTTTCTGTCAATTCAGTTTCGGCAGCGCATACCCCGGGCGTTTTTCCGCGCACGGCGAATTATTTTTTGAAATGGCAACTGACAGAATCTGAAGCACGCGAGCTTGCTTTATGGGATCTGGTGATTCTTGATATGGAGACCCAAGCAACATCTCCAACACTTATAAAAAAAATGCGAGACTGGAATCCGCGGATTATTATTCTTGCCTATGTGACATCACAGGAGATTCGCCAAGACGCTGCTTCTGGATCGTCTGTCATGCGTCGGCGTTTGGCGTCTCGGATTCAACCCGATTGGTATCTGGCTGATGCCCGCGGGAATCGACTGACCTGGTGGCCGGGGACGTATCTCCTCAATATGTCAGACGCCGCGCCAACGATTCAGGGAAAAAAAATGAATACGGTCATGGCAGAATTTGCGGCACAAGAAATCATTGCTTCCGGATTGTGGGATGGAATTTTCTATGATAACGCCTGGGATAGCATTACCGCATTTGTTCGAACCGGCATTGATGTCGATCGGAACGGCCGAGAAGACACCGATGCCGATCTCCGGTGGCAGGCGGGGATGCGCTCACTCTACGACGAAACGCGCCGTCTCGCGGGGAAGCCGATTATTCTCGTCGGAAACGGCACGACTCGAGCGTATCGGAATCAATTAAACGGGAACATGATTGAAAATTTTATCGCGCCAGCCTGGACGCCGACGATGCGGACCTACGCCTATAATCGAGAACGTATTTATTCCCCATCGGTGAATATCATCAATGCCAATACGGCGAATCGTGGAGATGAGCGGCAGTATAAAACTATGCGGTTCGGACTCGCTTCCACACTCATGGGAGACGGTTATTATTCCTTTGATTATGGCGACACCAACCATGGTCAGCTATGGCGGTATGATGAGTATGAAACGGATTTGGGTCGCCCGGTCGGAGAGGCCTCGGCATTGCATGGCGCAAAAGATTTCGGTGTAGATGTTTGGCAAAGGGAATTTGATCATGGCCTGGCACTCGTCAACGCGACGTCTCTTACCGAAGTGGTCGAACTGGATGGCGAGTATGAAAAAATACACGGAGTTGGCGATAGAGTCGTGAACGACGGCGCAATTGTTTCTCGTGTCAGTCTTCCTGAGCATGATGGGCTTTTGCTCTTGAAATCATTTTCTTTGCTTCACGATGTGGCGTATTCGAACGGCGCGTTTGTTCGTTTCTTTCACGCGGACGGCACTCGCGCGCGAAATGGATTTTTTGCTTTTGACGATATGGGAAACGGTGGCGATCAGGTAGGGAGAATCGACATGAATGGTGATGGCAAAAGGGACAGCATCCGGGCGACAAAAAATAAGTTGATCGCGACCCGGAACGATGGACTGTTGTTCACGAAGCTCTACCCCTACACGGCTAATTTTTTAGGAAATCTTTCTTTCACAGTCGGGAAGCAAAAATTGCTTCTGGCGCCGACCTTTGGCGCACAGCCGCTTCGTTTCTATACCTATAGCGGAGAACGTGTTGGCGCAGATTGGCTGCCGCTCGGCGCCACATATGCATTTGGGTATACAGCGGCAGTTGGCGTCGTTCCAGGCGCGGGTGAGGAAGCGATTGTCCTTGCGCCTGGCACCGGGGGCCAGCCAATGATTCGGATTTATGGAGAAAATCAGCGCTTGTTTCGGGAGTGGATGGCATTTGATGCGAGTGTGCGCGGCGGACTTTTTGTCGCACTTGGCGACACGAACGGAGACAGCAGCAATGAAATTATTGTCGCGGCGATGGAAAAAAAACAACCGCGCGTGAAAGTGTTTGACGCGCGCGGTCGCGAGCAGTCATCGTTTTTTGTTGTGTCTGCTTCGGGCGCGGGCGTTCTTCGCGGTGTGGCTGCTCAAGATGTTGATTTCGACGGGAAAGATGACATTCTCGTGTTCACTGAATGAACCTGCTTTGTGTAGAGAAGCGCGATATCTCGGACAATATGTTCCCAGTTGTACGCGGCTGCCGCGCGGAGTCGATTATTCTCTCCCGATTCTTTGAGACGCGCGGGATTTTCTTGAATCAGGCGTGATAATGCGAGAAGGAGCGCGTTCGAGTGGTAGAGCGGTACGAGGTGTGTTGGATCTGACCCAAGCTCTCTATGCTCCGGGATGTCGGAGATGAGAACCGGAAGTCCTGCCCCCATGGCTTCGAGTACAGCGATGGGCATACCCTCACTTCGGGATGGGTGGACAAATGCGTACGCATGGGTGTAGAGGGCGCGAAGCGTGTCGCCGGATTGGGCGCCAGTGAAGAGAATATCCGGATCGTTTTCTGCAAGTTTTTTTAGCGTGTGCACATACGCATCCGTGTGGTATCCGTTTCCTGCGATGACCAATTTTTTTTCTCTTCGGGCCTCTGTTGAAAGTGCCAGCCACGCGGAAATAAGTTCCAATGTCCCTTTGTGGGGGATAAGGCGGGTGACGGAAAGAATGTATGATTGGGATTCAAGGCCGATATGATGGAGCGCGTTTGTCGACGTATGGGTCAAGAGTGTTGCGCCGTTTGGGATATAGGTCGGCGTCTGACGATAGCGGGTGTGAACATACGTTTCAAGTGTTTTTGACACGACAATTGTTTCGTGCGCGAAAATAACCGCCATCCATTCTCCCAGCATCAAGAAGGCGCGAGCCAAAACACCCCATTTTTCATGGGCGCGATCAATACAGTGGAAGGTGGTGATAATTTTGGTGCGAGGAGAAAAAAGGCGTGGCAGCCATGAGATGAGCGCTGGACCGACACCATGATAATGAATGATCTCTGGGCGTATTCGCCATAGTGTGTGGATGGTGGCGAGAAACGTATGAGTAATCGTATCGAGATGTTTCGTTGGAATGGATGGAAGAGAGATGCTGATGGCGTCTTTCGGATACCACGATCGGCGATAGACGGTTACCGTATGGCCGAGCTCGGCGAGGCGCGTCGAAATTTCGGTCACATGCCGTTCAATGCCACCGCCGTTGGGGCTCATCATTCCCTTTTGTCCGATCATGGCTATATGCATATAGAATAGCCAAGTGTAGACCAAAACAGGGGTTTTGTCAAGGGGTGTTTCTGATTTTTTCTCGCGCAATCATGTCGTCGGGAAGAGATGTATCAAGCGGCTGTTCTTTGTGGTAAAGAACAGATTTTCCAGTGAATGTATCGGTGCCGGTCACGACGATATCGGTAAGAAGAGGGACTGGGAGGCCGAGCTCATCTTCGGTGGGAGTAAAACCGATCTCCATAAAAAGTGTCACGGTATCGTGTGGTTCCAACGCCTCGAGTCCCCAGGAAATCCGGCTGGTGTCTGGCGCGTAAGTGATGGGGTGTCCTTGGCTGACACTCGTTTTGAAAGTCCAGATTGCGTGCTTGGAAAGGATAGCGGAGAAAACAATGTCGGCAATTCTGCTCGTCGTGTTTTGTATCGTGAGGATCGCGCCATAACGAGTTTCTTTGCCCGTCTCTTCGGGGAGAGGGCCGCGTCCGAGTTGGTCGCCTTCATCGGTGTAGTATCGAAGCATCGCAGTAGCAATCAGAGTGGTACCGATACGAACGATGGGAGTTTTGGTACTGGCTTCGACAATGGCGGTATCTCCTGTACTCTTGAGACTCGCTCGGATTCTTGGTGTGAGTGCTAAGGTGAGATCCGTGCCGCCATCTGTGCTGGGTCGTATTGGTATAAGGACGTCAAATGTATGGACGTCCTCGGGCGCGATGAAAGATAGTGTGGGCAGGGTTTTTGCGTCCAGGCGGAAAATTCCATTCTCGAGTACCCCCGTGTTTATGAGCGCAAGGCGTTTCGTGTCAACAATCGCATCAGGAATTGGGATGTGAAGGGAGAGATTTTTTAATGCTTCACTATTTTTTATGATGAGGTGAAGCGGAAGAACATCGCCTGGCTTGGCTGTGAGAGCAGTGTCAAATGTCGCTTCAAACGATAGATGCGGATCAACCAGAGTAAATGTATGCGTTGCTGCATCCTGAAGTATCCGGCTTTTCCCTATCATCATTGCAGGAAGGAACGTGACTTGGAGTGGCGTTCCTGTTTTTTCCGGCGCTGCTGTGGTGATGAACGCCTGTAAGGTTGCTTGTTGCCCAGGGAGAAGCGGATCGATATTCCAGGTGTTTTCATGGATAAATCCATTATGAACTGTCGGATCAATGATCGTTATGCCAGCATGGGGTAGTCCGAGAGGTAATTCAATACCGGTTGTCGGGTTTGTACTTACATTTGTTATCGTTATCGTGATCGGTGTAAGTCCACCGACGATGATATTTGGTCCACCAGAGATGGTAGTGGTAATCGCTGGAGTTTGCGCCGTGAAAAGCAGAGCAGCACGCTGGAGTTCCTCTCGATTGTTTCCTTTTTGCGTATAGACCAGGGCGGCCGTAAAACGGACTGATTCTCCTGGAGTTCCATAGAATCTGCCCTGCAATTTGATTTCCCCACCTTTTTTGGGCAGTATATCGCCCAAAGGGATTCGAGGGGTTGCAAGCTGTTCTGGAATAAACCCGGGAGGAATCGTGAGTGTAAGAAAGGCATTGTCCAATACCACAGCGCTTGCATTGTTGTAGGAGATAGTAAAAGAGACACTGTCACCGCTTTGAATCCGCGTGGTGGGACCGGTCATGCGGAGGTGCACATTGCGGAGCACGGTCGGATCATACAACGACCAAAAGAGAACGAGAGAGAAAAGAATGATCGATGCTGCGAGAAGCCCAAGATCAAATACAAAAAGTTTTTTTGCATGAACGTAGTGTCTGTGATACCGCCGCTTGTACCAAGCGGAGAATATGCTCATAATGATTTTTTTCGCAGCGTTTTTGGACTTGGAGAGTAAAGGGTGTTTTTTATTTTCCACTTATCCACATACTGACCGATGCCGTAGTTATTTGATTTGTTTTTTACCGTTGTCTTTGTCTGTGACCATTTTACCAGACTTTCAAAGTTTATTTTATACCGTCCAGCCACAACGACGTAGGTGATTTCCTGTGTTTTGATCGCGCGACGTATGGTTTGGGCATTCACGCCAAAGAGTCTTGCGGCTTCTGAAATGGATACACGGACAATCTCTTTCTCCATATTACTTTTGTATAGGTAAGAATATACAAATAATACAAAATTTACTGATTTTTGTCAATAATTGCTCCATAATTTCATTTCATTTTTGTTTTGGACTAGTTTGTATAAACTAGTGTATACAAAAATGGTGTCTCCAGGAGTAAGAATTTACAGGTTAATGTAAATAATGTATACAATAGCATATACAAATTTTATCAAAGTTTGAGCAGTGTTTTCCTTGGGCATATATTTTTGTTCGCTTTATTTTTTACTTTTTGTGTTTTTGTGCTATACTCAGTCCTGTTTTTTTACTCTCTATTCAAAGGGAGCTGTAACATTTTGTTGCCAAAACCGTCTTCATATATGAAGAATATTTTTGAAGAAAAACGCCTGTTGTATCGGGTGCAAGTTGAAAAAGATCCAGAGGCCTTTGCGGGTCTTTATGATATGTATATTGGGCCGATCTATCGATTTGTTTTTTTCAAATTGTCCCACAAGCAAGAAGCGGAAGATGTGACAGGAGATGTGTTTCTTAAATGCTGGCAGTATTTAATTGGAGAAAAGGGGAGAGAAGCCAGAAGTTTTGGTCCACTGCTCTATACCATAGCGCGTCATCATATCATTGAAGTGTATCGGAAACGCGCAAGAAAACCAGAGGTCGAACTCGAAGGGGACGGCCCGAGTGACAACGGACAGATGGCAATGACAATCGAAGTGGGACATGAATCAGAGCGGCTTCTCGGCATGATAAAAAAATTAAAGCGTGAGTATCAAGACATGGTGCTGTTCCGG
>JAHFIC010000012.1 GCA_023246555.1 Candidatus Magasanikiibacteriota bacterium | reverse complement strand
TGCGATGCCGTTGGGACGATATTTGAGAGTTGCACCAGATACGATCTCCCGCCGATCTGTTCCAGACGTCCTCGTTCCGTTAATCGATTCCCAAGCGTTAAAAGGTCAATCGGTTCATTTTTCGCATAGAGTTCAAGCATCGCATCGAAAATATCGCGATGGATGTTCTTATAAAAATCCACTGGTTCAATAACATCGGCTACTTTCATGATGGCGTCCTTGTCGAGGAGAATAGCTCCCAGAAGCGACATTTCCGCCTCTAGGTTTTGGGGAGGAATTTTTTCAATTGACGTGATATCTGGCATAGCCGGAGGTTAGAGCGTTTAGCGTGTAGGAATAATAGCGTATTGTTTTTTTTTCCACAATAAAATTATCTATCTGCCTGTGGAGTTTCTGTGTACATATATTGCGTGGTTGCTCCAAACCCTATACCCTATACCCTATACGCTTTTATGAAAGTCTGTGTTATCAATAATCTCTACCCACCGTACGTCCGTGGCGGCGCCGAACAGGTGGTGGTAAAGACGGTCGAGGGACTCCTCGATGCCGGACATACGGTGATCGTGATTACGAGTACTCCGCAGGGGGATTACTGCGAACGCGAAGGGGATCGGCTCATGATCTGCCGATACCGTCCGTGGAATATCTTTTATCATACCGATGGCCACCGATACGGAGTATTCACCCGCCTGGCGTGGCACATCGTGAATTTGTTTCATATCGGCGCGGCAAAGCGAGTCCATAAGATCCTTCAAGAATTTGAACCTGATGTCGTCCACACGCATAATCTCATGGGATTGAGCTTCCTCATTCCACTGGTGATTCGACGGCTTGGGCTCCGCCACGTGCACACGGTCCACGATGTTCAGCTCGTCGAGCCATCGGGAATCATCCGCAAGACCAGAGAGCGGTCGTGGCGATACACCGGGCTACACGTAGTTTTGTATAGCGCCCTCCTCCGTTCTCTCATGGGTTCTCCGCACGTCGTCATTTCACCATCGCAATTCTTATTGAATTTCTACGAATCACGCGGATTTTTTCGCACATCAAAGCGCGTGGTCTTGCGGAATCCCGTAACGACAGATTTGCGGCCGCTCACGAAAACCTCGCATGCGGAAGTGCAATTTCTTTATCTTGGCCAGATTGAGGAGCACAAAGGTATCGTCTTTTTGGCGGAGACGTTTTTACGATTTCTGCGCGAGGGCGGACGCGGGGTCTTGCATATCGCCGGCACAGGGTCGCAGGCCGCACGACTTCAAGAGTTCGCGCGCGGGCGGCACACGATTGTCCTTCATGGCAAAGTGGCGCGGGAGGAGTTGCCAAAATTGTTCGCGAGCGCAGATGTCACAGTTGTTCCGTCTCTGTGCTACGAAAATTCACCAACGGTTATCTTTGAGAGTTTTTCTTTTGGCGTACCGGTTCTGGCCAGCAAGGTGGAAGGCATCGCGGAATTGATTCATGAAAGGGAGAATGGGATGACCTTTCAAACGGAAAATCCAGAATCACTCTTGGAGAAACTGCGCTGGTGCGCTCTACATCACGAGGTTTTGCACCAGATGGGTGGAAAGACCGCCGCGTCGCTCACCGGACTGTCGCAAGGGGAGTATGTTGAAAAACTCTCTGCACTTTATCGATGATAAACAAACACCCACACCGCGCCGCCGTCGAAGCTCTCAAAGCTGTCGGCGGTTTTTTTTGCGCCGTCGATGATTTTTTCAGAGTTGGCCCAGTATGAGTTCACCACGAAGTAGGCGGTGTCGACGCCGGCGAGCGCCATTGCTTCTTCCATATATTCCCGTTTCTGTCCCTCGTAAATCATTTTACCGTAGTATGCGTATAATTCACCGCCGGTTGGGAGGGCGTAGTAAAACAGAGGCCATTTTTTAGTTTCATAGTATTTTGCAAAACTGTAGTTCGTAAGCGCGGCGGCAGAAACCAGTTGGTTTGATAACACAATATAATCATATTCCGAATGACGGCCATGAATCCACTCCACGGCGCGGAAGTCAGATGCGGTCACGTTGTAGCCCGGGAAACGCGCTTTGATGTTTCGTTGGGGATACGAAAAATAAAGCGAGAGCATGAGGAGAAGCGCAGCTATCGCCGCGAAGAGTGTAACGCGTTTAGCGTTTAGCGTGGAGAGAATTTGATTGAGCCCAGTCATCGCAAGAGGCAGGAGAAAGACAATGCTTGCTTTTAGGAGCCGCAGCGGATAGTCGCCTTGTTCATAGGATATGACATCGGGGAAAACGAACCACGATGTGAGGAGCCAGGCAGAGCTGATAAGTCCGAGCGCGCCAGAAAGGAAGGAGTATTCTTTTTTGCGAAAGAGCCCATAGAGCGCAAGTCCAAGAACGATGGGCACGATGAGCCATTGCCAAGCATAGAGCACTTCAAAACGAAGCGGGGCATGTTTCAGGTACCAATACGGCCGAGCCAACAATGCAATGAATGCCGGGAATTGTGTTATGGGATTTGCGAAGTGGGGGAACTCAGCCCCAACTCGGAGATTGTTCAAAAAAAAGAGGATCGGTGTCACGAACGCCATGCCGAGACAGGTAAAGAGCTGATTCAGGCGATGCTTGAATAAGCTCCCCGCAACAAATACGACGAGCGGCGCGCCAAGAAGCGGGTGCGTTGCCAGCGCCGCGAGCGCGAGAAGAATCGGGACATGGATTGGAACCGCACGGTTTTCTTTCGGAGATGACGTGAAGACGATGAGGAGCGCATAAAGAATGACCAAGTTATGCGGCGTTGTGAGATGGAGCGAGAGGAAGGGGATAAACGGGATAAGCCAGAAAACAAATGGTTTTCTGCCCGTAGCAAGAACGGTTGCCGGAAGGGTCAGCGCTGCGAGGGCTGGCACAAGAAAGACATCCAAATAAAACAGTGGTATTCGCGTCATGTGCGCCAGAAACGTGATGACGCTGTACTGGCCGATATAGTACGGCGTTTTTGGAAGAATAAAGCCATGGACATAAATCCATGATTCAGTCGCCCGGTGGACAAAGGCGTCAAAACCAAAACCAAGTTGGTAGAGGATTGGCGCCACCGAGAGCATGACAAAAAAATGGAGCGCCATGATAAGTGGATTTTTGGTAAAAAAAACGCACGCTGACCCAAGCGCAAACAGTAAAAAAAACCAAGGTTCAAGCGTCTGCCATGGCGAGGGGAGGAGGCCATCGGTGCGATTGGCAACAAGTATCGTGATCAGTGTCAGGTCAATGATAATCGAGAGGATGGAAAGAAGAAAGAAGAAAGAAGAATTTTTTTGAACCGTCTGTTCTTCCTTATTCCCAGTCGGTCGTTTCTGGAAGAGCCACCCGCCGAAAACAACTAGGACGGCAAAAATGCCCCAAGAAACCGGTGCAGTGATGCCATAGGCGTAGTACGCCGCCGTGCACAAAAGAACCATGGTCAAATACAGCGTAAAGAAATGCCAAAAATAGATTGTTTTTTTGTCGGACATGCGTATACTATAGCTATTCTTATGCAATCGATCAACGCATTTATCCGGCGGCACCCGGAACTCTTCACCTATCTCCCCGCGCAGGAAGTGCACCCGCACGATTATCTAATGGCACGCACGATCCTGAGACTTTTTCCCATCACAGTGACCCCAAATCGAGTAACTCTATTTCGTATTTGCGCGACGCCGGTCGTTTTTTTTCTTGTCTTGAATGATGGCTACCTTTTGGGCATTATTGCCTTTCTGCTTGTTGCGTTCACCGATGCTATCGATGGATCACTTGCGAGAACGAGGAATCAAATTACCAATTTTGGGAAATTATTTGATCCACTGGCGGATAAGCTTCTCATTGGCTCCATGGTGATTATTCTTGTATTTCAGCACTTTTCTTTCTTGCTCGGTATCGCGACGCTCGGATTGGAAGTTATGTTTATCATTATCGCGAGCATTTCACAATATACATACAAATTCAAAAGCGTGCGTGCCGCCAATGCCTGGGGGAAAATCAAAATGATTCTTCAAGTGTTGGCGGTCTTTTTGACACTGGCGGGACTTTTGTTTGAATTTCAATACCTTCTCACCCTCGCCGCTTGGCTGTTCGGATTGGCGATTGGATTCGCGGTTGTCAGCTTATTCGCGCATGGGATTTAGCCGCAATGTATGATCGTGTTGATCCTCATTTTCTGGAGTTTTTTTCTCTCGATGGCAGTGGTCTGGTATACACTCACACCGCTTCTCATTGCTTTTAGTCTTATTGCTGGGTGCGCTGTGGCGTACCTCTTTCGACAGACACTGATCATTCGACAGCCTGTCGGAAAAGAGGAATCACTGCCCTTCAAGAAACGCCGATTGGACATACTTGTTTTTTTGTTGGCTTACCTACTTGCCTTATTGACCTTGTTTTTTTGGGCGGGCGTTACCACATCCCTTGAAACACCGTGGCAGGGGATTTTTACTGGGTATCTGCCGGTGTTTTTTCTTTTAACCGTTATTCTTGGATTGCTTCTCCTCGCACCATATCCTACAAAGACTGTGCTCATCTTGATCATCCTCCACACCCTGCTTCAGCACCTATATCTGCCTGCAGCGCATGTCTTGCCGTGGGGAGGGGACGTATGGCGGCATATTGCGGTCGAAGAAAAATTGGTCCGTGGCGAAGTGCAGCTTCCGGTACTTTTTGGTTCACAAGCGAAATTTAGAAATTTTGTACCGGAAGCCCTTCTTATCCCGCATAAGTATGCGTATGGTCAGCTCTGGGGCGTGTCTGCGGCGCTTGCACTCATCACTAGATTACCGCTCTTAGAGATCAATCGGTGGCTCATGCCAATCCTTTGGTCTTTTGCCGTTCCCATCTTGTTATTTCAGCTTGCTCTCGTCTTGTTTCATTCGGAGCGGCGCGGGCTCGCGTTGGCGTTTCTTCCGGCAATGTCTTTTCCATTTCAGGCGCTTGGCGCCTTGACCTTGCCTGTGAGTTTCGGATTTCTGGTGTTTTTGTTTGCGCTCCTGGTCTGGCTTCGGTCGATTGAAACCGGAGAACGGCCGCTCAAAATTCTTGGACTCACCCTTGCTGGATTTATGGTCTTTGGGTACAGTCTCTATTTTTTTCTCATCTGGGCGGTGATCGGAGTCACAATGGTGGTGAAGAATTTTGAAAAGTTACAATCGAAAATTCAACCTATCTTTCTTGGTATAGCGATGATCAGCGGCACCCTTTTGTTTCCGATCATTGATCTTTTGGGAGGCGGGAGCAGACTGCCGGATTCATGGAATGCTGGTGGTATGATAAAACAATTTGTTGGGCAATTTAGCGGCTGGTATTTCGCCTCTGCCATTCGTCCGCATGACTTCTTGTCAGGAAATATCTTTTTTAATCACGTGCCGAGCTACGCTTTCGTCCCGAGCATCTTTTTGGTTTTGCGGTGGTGGATGATTCCAGCCATGCTCCTTCTGTGGGGAATTGCCGTGGTGGGATTTTTGAAATCTCCAAGGACGATTGTGTGGCGTGTGCTCCGGTGGTGCGGCCTGAGCGTGTTCGTCGGGTATGTGATTGGGTGGTACGTGCTCGAAGGAGACCGGTTATTCACGCGGCGATTGGATCTCACGCTCGCGTTTTTTACCATGATTTTTTTCCTGCAGGGCATGGGGGAGATATTTCGACATGTCGTGGTATCGAAATATCTAAATATTTTTGCTGTCGTTCTGGTGCTCCTATTTGCTTGGTTTGCGACAGCTACCTACGCCTCTGGTCCTGATCTTCGGGTTGTGTCTCGCGATGAATACGAGGCCGCAATATCAGTGTGGAAAAAATTAGAGATGGAATCGCCGCCGTATTGCGTTCTTGCGGACACGTGGGTGCTTTTACCGCTCGAGGCGGTGTCTGCCGGGAAAATCGTCGGCGGCGGTTTCCCGATTGACGCGCAGTTCGGCCAGCCCGAGCGCGTGCGGCTGTATGAAGCAATGAAAAAAAATCCGAGTGAGGGAATGCGTGAAGAAGCAAAAAAAATAACGGGCGCCAGTGATTGTATCTTTATCCCATAAAACGGTTGACAAAAACTCCGTGATTGTGGTAAGCGTAAAGGACCTTGTACGCGAGAAGCGCGAAGACATGGTGAGGAAACATGTTGGACACAGCGGCAGCACTTTATCGCTTGAAAGGCGATCTTACCCGTGAGATGTGGAAGATCATCCATCAAGCACTCGGAGAAAAACGGCAGCTCGATGCCGAAGAACGAAAAAAGGTGTCTGCGTTTCGGGCGCAGATCCAAAACATCAAGGGGGCGATCTGGAGGATTAGAGAGCGTGCGTAGCACGCGTATGTTTCGGCTTTCGAGTAAGGCGTTTCTGCGGTTTTCACTGCACAAGCGCCTTTTTTAACACCAGTATATAGAGATGATTGTCTGATTTTAAGCTAGATTGAGAGAAAATATGAAGGTCAGAGGAATCTGGAATGGGTACGCTATCCAATACACCGCCTTGACATGAAGTCTAAAAAACGCTATAGTATTTCATTATATTCGCACCACTCTTCTTCAGGTCACTAGGTCACTGTCCGCAAGAGGAGTGGTGCGAAACAGCGTCACGACACCCCAACCCCGCCAGGTCATTCGGATCCTGGCGGCAGACGCGCCGATGGAGGCGGCGCGTCGCGAGGAGAAGCGCAAGCGTCTCCTCGGGTCTCGTCCCGCGCCCAAGGCGCGGGTGGAACACGCCCACTGCGTGTGGATCTTCTTCGTGAGGGGAAGCACTGGCGGAGCCATCCGCCGCGTGAAGATCCGGCTCTACCACTCGTAGAGCCCCTCCACTACATAGCCCTCTGTTTTCCCACAGAGGGTCAGGCGATAGCCAACTGATCTTTAAGGGTGAAAAATCCCTTGGCCCCGGCAAGGTTCTTACGTTGCACGGGGCTTTTCTTTTTCTTGAAAAAAAAGCCATTTTCCGTTACGCTACAATAACTAATATACTTTCTAGATTCTCGTTAACCTATGCTTACCGACTGCATTTTTTGTAAAATCATTGCCAAAGACGTGCCGAATTATACGATCTATGAAGACGACCATGTGCTGGCGTTTTTGGATATTCACCCGCATGCCAAAGGTCATACGGTTGTTATTCCGAAGCGGCATGCGGAAACCGTGTTTGATATGACCGACGAGGAAATGAAACAGATATCTATCGGCATGAAGCGCACGATGGAGCGGTTGAAAAAAGTGCTGAATCCAGATGGCTTCAACACCGGCTGGAACGATGGGCAGGCCGCTGGCCAGGTCGTGCCGCATGTGCACATTCATGTTTTCCCGCGCTATTCGACCGATGGCGGCGGCAGCATGCATTCGATTGTCAAAAATCCAGGCGATATGCCGGTGGGTGATGTTGCTAAGTTGTTTGCAAACTAAGTATGTACAGCGTCCAGTCTGACCATCCAGTGCCGGTGGTGAATGTTATTGTCCCGATCAATCGCCTGTAAGATCAGATTGCCTATCAGAATCGGTGAGCGATTGAGGATGTGTTGAAGAAAATATAAAGTAGAAAGTAAAACATATGAACATTCTCGTAACTGGCGGCGCCGGCTTCATGGGGTCGAACTTTGTTCGCCACCTTCTGTCTTCGTACTTAGAGTATCGGATTGTCAATTTCGACAAGCTCACCTATGCGGGGAATCTCGAGAATCTGGTTGATGTGGAAAAAAATCCGCAGTATGCCTTTGTCCGCGGTGACATCTGCGATGCTTTGGCAGTCGAACAAACAATCCAAGAATACCGGATCGACGCGGTGGTGAATTACGCGGCGGAAACGCATGTGGACCGTTCGATTCATGATCCATCCGCATTTCTGAAAACAGATGTCTTTGGAACCTACACCCTGCTTGAGGCGGTGAAAAAATATCAATTGAAAAAATTCGTGCAGATTTCGACTGACGAGGTATTCGGGAGCATTGATCAGGGATCTTTTACCGAAGCATCTCCATTTCGTCCGAACAGTCCGTATTCTGCATCCAAGGCGGGAGGGGATTTGCTTTGTCGAGCGTATGTTGAAACCTACAAGACACCGGTGATCGTCACCCACAGCTGCAATTTTTATGGACCCTACCAGTACCCGGAAAAATTGATTCCGCTCTTTATTACCAATTTGCTTGAAGGAAAAAAGGTGCCGCTCTATGGCGATGGGAAAAATATCCGCGAGTGGATTCATGTCTCTGACCATTGCCGAGCGATTGATCGCATCTTGCATGCGGCGGCGTCGGGGCGTGTGTACAATATTGGGACTGGCAATGAAATATCTAATATTGAACTCACGCAAAAAATCCTCGCGCTGCTTGGTCGCGGCGAGGACATGATCGAGCGGGTTCCCGATCGTCCTGGACACGATCGTCGGTATGCGGTAGATTATTCAAGCTTGACGCAAGATTTGGACTGGAAGCCGGAGAAATCATTTGCTGCAGGGTTGCGAGAGACGGTTCAATGGTATCGCGATCATGAAGCCTGGTGGAAAAATATAAAGATATGAAAATACTTATTATTGGCAATGGATTTATCGGCGCACGGTGTCGATCGGCATGGGATGATGCCGTGCTTTCAGAAGAAAAAATCCATACCACAGAAGACGTTGCCAAGATCCTCGACGCTCACCAGCCAGACGCAGTTATCAACGCGGCGGGGGTGCGCGGGAAACCAAACGTGGACTGGTGCGAGACGCATCAATTGGAGACGATAGTTGGGAATACCAAACTGCCGATCCTTATTGCCGAAGCGTGCCAGAAAAAGGGCGTTTATCTCCTGCATATCGGTTCTGGCTGTATTTTTTATGTCGACTCGCCCGAGCCCGGTGGATGGAAAGAAGATGATTTCGGGAATCCAATCCCGGTCTATTCGCGGGCCAAATATGCGGCCGATCTCGTGCTTTCGACCTTGCCAAATGTGGGGATTGCGCGGATTCGGATACCGACCGACTCCATTCCCGGTCCGCACAATTTGATTGATAAGCTGGCAGGATTCAAAAAAGTGATTGATGTCGAAAACAGCATCACGGTTGTGGATGATATGGTGGACGTCTTTCATGAACTTTTGAACCAGAAAGCGACTGGGATTTTCCATGTGACTAATCCCGGGGTCATCAAATGGCGAGAGGTGATCACCCTCTACGAGCGCTATGTTGACCCGTCGCATACAAATGAATGGATTTCAAACGATGATTTGGTGAAACAGGGCTTGGCGGTCAAGGGGCGGTCAAACAATCGTTTGCAATCAAATAATCTGGAACAGCTTGGCATTATGATGCGCGAGGTGCACGAAGCCGTCGAGGATGTGATGAAGAAATATGCAGCTTTCCGTCATCACGCTCACGTATAATTCGGCAAACGTGATCGTTGAACAGCTTCGCTCGGTCCGCCACGCATGCGAAGGTGCCTCTTTCGAGCACATGGTTGTCGATAACGGCTCGGCCGATGGAACTATCGCGCTCATCAGAAAAGAATTCCCCGATATCCGCGTCATTGAAAATAAAAAGAATCTTGGGTTTGCTGTCGGAAATAATGTCGGGGTGCAGGTTGCGGCAGGTGAGTTCGTGTTGTTTTTGAATCCGGATATGCGATTTCCGGTCGGCGAGCGATTGTCGAAATGGATTGATTGGATGCGCGCGCATTCTGACGTTGGGATCTCCGGCTGTAAACTGGTCAATGAAAGGGGTGGGGTGAATCTTCAAGCCACGCCGCGCCGGTTTCCGCGGCCGTGGGAAATCGTTGCGATTTTATTGAAAATTCCGCATTTGTTTCCCAAAATACTCGACAGCTATCTGTGCCGCGATCGTGATTTCACCAAAGAGCAAACAGTGGACTCTGTGCGCGGCTCATGCATGCTCGTCCGCCGTGAACTCATTGAAAAACTTGGACACGCATTTGATCCGCGATATTTTTTTTGGTTTGAGGATGTTGATCTTTGTCGCGAAGCCGGGCGGTTTGGGATGAAGGTCGTGTATACGCCCACAGTTTCCTGTTTTGATCTTGTTGGTCAATCAGTGAAAAAAAAGAATCTCTGGTGGAAGCAGAAACAATTTACAAAAAGCGCGGTACAGTATTTTTGGAAGTGGAAATAAAAAGGGTGCACGCTGATCGGGAATCAGTCGTGCACCCCTGCGGTCTATTGGGTAGCACCCATGTCTCTTTCGGCAGGTTAGTACTCTTGTTACTATCCCGATAGCCTGCCCAGGCCTAGCAACCCCTGAAGAGAGTTCCAAGGTGGGACGCTCTCACGACGGACTCCTGTTCGTACGATTTTTGCCCGTTCGTACGACCGTCTGGGAAAATACTGTCACGGTGTGCCCACGCACCCCCAGGAGGTACTACTACCCCAAAGTGACAGTTCATCCCCCATGCCGTGTGCGTTGCGCGCACGACATGGGGACTGGGCTTGTTTTTCATGGTTTTAATTAACAGGGTGGGAGGAGAGTCCACCCCGCTAAAGCTAGAGGAAACCGCTGGTGTAGTTCATCAGCACCTCCAGTTGTTGGCCGCGGGATTGCGGCATCCATGGCCTCTGTTGTCCCTTGTCGAATTGTCCTTCTCCGGAGGAAATTAAGGAGGTCTTTGTCTCCACCGCCTTCTTCGCTGGACAATTCTTCGTTTACCGGCTGCAAAACCGGGACGATTGCAAACGCACAAGAGACAAAAAATTGTATCATCAAAGAGTCGTTTTGTCAAGGGTCTTGCAAAAGCATAAAATTTTGCTAAAATAAGAGCAGAAATATGAAACTCACCGTCCAACTTGTGACCTGGAACGGCGCGCGATGGCTGCCGGGGCTTTTTGCATGTTTGCGGGCCATGGACTACGGTCAGTGGGCGATGGACTTGCGACTATTGGTGTTGGATAACGGCTCAACGGACGAGACGGTTGAGATGCTGAAAAAAGAATTGCTAGCATTGCCGTTTCCGTGTGAATTGATTGAACGAAAAGACAATATCGGTTTTGCCGGAGGACATAATCAGTTATTCAAGAAAGCTTTGGCAGCTTCGGAAGCTCCAGAAGCTATTTTAATATTCAATCAAGACATGGAATTTGAGCCGGACTGCATTTCGAAATTGGCGCAGTTTTTAGAGGTGCACCAAGAGGCGGCTGTGGCGCCGCGGCTCATGAGATTAGAATCTAGAAGCACGATTGACTCGTTGGGATTGAAGAAATATCGAACGTGGCGTGTTGCGGATATCGGTTCTGGTCACGTGTGTAAGCCGACAGCCGTCTTCGGCGTCTCTGGCGCTTGTGCGATGTTTCGTAGCCAAGCGCTTCGGCAGGTCGCGTTTCCAGATGGCGCGATTTTTGACGAATCCTATGGCTCATATAAGGAAGATGTTGACCTTGCGTTTCGCATGAAGCATAAAGGGTTGCGTTCATTTGTCCTTCCTAACGCCATCGCATACCACGCGCGCGGGAGCGGAGACGGAAAAAAGGACCAGTCGTTTCGGGTGCGGTATCATAGTTATCGCAATCATCTGGCGAACATCTACAAGAATTTTTCTCGCGAGTATATTCTTGATTTTCCGTTCGTTGTATGCTATGAAATAGGAAAGTTTCTTTGGTACTTGCTTCGTGATCCAAAGGTTCTTCGCGCGTGGGCAGACCTTTGGCGCATGAGAAAAACGCTGTATGAAAGACGTCAACATTGTTTTCGTTAACTATTTTCACAAAGATGATATTTTGGCCGCCATTCGGTCGGTAGTTTCGGACATCGCGGGCAATCTGTACGATGTTCAAATGACGGTTGCGGACAATTCGCAAAACCGGGATGGCATGAAAGAGATGCTCCAAAGTGAATTTCCAGAAGTGCGCTACATTGACTGCGGCGGTAACGTGGGGTTTGGTAAAGGGAATACGATCGGTTTTCAGGCGACGCCGGCCAGATATTATTTTGCTTTGAATCGTGATACGATCATACAGGAGCCGCGTACGATTGAACGCCTGATTCGTTTCATGGATGAACACCCGCGCATCGGCTGCATCGGACCGAAACTTTTGAATCCTGATGGGAGTGTGCAAGCATCATGCTATCGCTACGATTTTTTCTCCATACTCATCAAGCCGCTTCGTCATCTCGAATGGGATCGCGAATACCAGTGGGTGAAGCGCGCGGTGGATCGGCTCCTCATGCGCGATTTTGATCACCAGCACACGAGAGCGGTTGACTGGGTGCTTGGAGCGGCGATGGTCGTGCGGCAAGAAGTGGTCGAGCAGGTCGGATGGTTTGACGAAAGATACTTTGCCTACCTTGAAGATGCTGACTGGTGCCGCACCATGTGGGCGCATGGCTGGCCGGTCTATTATGTCCATGACATCGCAATTATCCACGGTCACGCTCGCGATTCGGCGAAAATCCCGGGATTGAAAGCACTTCTTAAGAATCGTTTTGCGCGCATTCATACGAAAAGTTGGCTGCAATTTTTGTGGAAGTGGCGCAAGGATTTCCATTTTTTTTCTGAGTAATGTATTTGGAATATTCTGCATATGGTGCAACCAAAAATCGCAATTATTTATCTTTCTTTTCATTCGGAGCGCCATTTGGACGATGCCGTTTCTGTATGGAAAAGACTCGTCTACCCCAAAGATCGTTTGACATGTGTGATCGTGGACAATTTCCATCCGACATATGGGTCATCGGTACGATATCTTGAAGAACAGGTCTTGCCACTTTCTCAAAAAGAGTTGCCGGAGGTGGTGATCCTTCCACAAAAGGAAAATCTTGGGTTTGCCGGCGGGAACAATGCTGGGATTCGGTGGGCGGTTGATCATGGATTTGATTATGTATATCTTCACAACGATGATGGATTCATGACCACCAACACACTTCAGCCACTCGTGCGGGCCATGGAAGAAGATTCACAAATTGGTCTGGCGCAGTCCTTGCTTCTGCTCCACCCGGATACGGAGTATGTCAATGCCGCGGGGAATGTGATGCATTATCTTGGTTTTGGCTTTTGCAATGAGTACCGAACGCGATTTGCTGATCTCCGTATTCCACGCGTATCGGATATTGGGTATGCAAGCGGTGCGGCCGTACTTTTGCGCACAGATCTTCTGAAGCGTTTTGGTTTGTGGGATAAGGATTTTTTTCTGTATCACGAGGATATGGAATATAGTCTTCGATTGCGGATCGCCGGCTATCGAGCAGTCGTGGTTCGAGATTCTATTTTTTATCATAAATATCAATTTGGACGGAGTATGGAAAAGTTTTATTGGATGGAACGAAACAGATTTGGTGTCCTGCTTATGTTTTTTCGCATTCCGACGCTGATGTTGCTTTTCCCCATGCTGCTTCTTATGGAGGCAGGTCAGTGGCTGTTCGCTCTCCGTTCCGGCACGACACGGATTCGATTGTCGGTCTACCGCTATTGGTTGAATCCCACGCACTGGAAATTGTGGCACGGAAAACGTCGCACAATCCAAGCGATACGAAAAGTCCGAGACCGCGAGCTTCTGAAAACAGCAAGTCCGACGATTCGTTTTCAAGAAAAGATCATGCAGAATGCCCTTCTGTCGTATTTTGGTAATCCGATCATGTGGCTGTACTATTGGGTGGCGGTGCGAGGATTGATTTGGTGGTAAACAATAGATGCCTTTATGAAAATTCGCAAAGCAATACTCACCGGTGGCGGTCGAGCAACCAGACTCCATCCGATTACCACGACCATCAACAAGCATTTGCTTCCGCTTGCCAACAAGCCAATGATTTTTCATGCGATTGAAAAAGCCGTGGAAGCAGGCATCACTGAAATTTTTATTAATACCAATCCTGGCGAAACTGAATTGCAAAAACATGTGGGTGACGGGGGGCACTGGGGCGTAAAAATCACATTTTTTGAACAAACGGGAGGACCGTTGGGGATCGCCCATGCGGTGAATGAGGCGCACAAATTTATCGGCAATGATCCGGTGCTGTTTTATTTGTCTGACAATATTCTTTTGGGGAAATTAACTGATATGGTCGATGATTTTTCACTCGGCAACTACGACTGCATGCTGGCATTGTGCCAAGTTCCCGACCCTGAGCGGTTTGGAGTTCCTTATTTCAATGATGCCGGCACTTTGATTGACGTTGTAGAAAAGCCCAAAGACCCTCCAAATAATTTTGCCGTGACCGGACTGTATTTGTATGGTCCAAAGGTATTTTTTGACGCGTTTCAGCACATTGAAAAGAGCCCGCGTGGAGAGTATGAAATTTCAAGCATTCATTCATATTTTTTGAAGAACAACTATCGCGTGGGGTACAAAGAAATCACCGGCTGGTGGAAAGATACCGGTAAGCCAGATGATTTACTCCTGGCCAATGAACTGCTTCTCAAAGAAATGCCGGAAAGTACATGGACGCACTCCGGACGTGTTCGTATCGGTGAAGGAACGCGAATCGGGGACAATGTCTCATTCGTCGGACCGGTGGTTGTTGGTGCTTCGTGTGTTCTTGAACGTTGCACCATTGGGCCTCATGTGAGTATTGGCGATGGAGTAGCCATTTCCGGAGCCAATGTAGAAAATTCCATTATTTTGAATCATGCCACAGTTTCCGGGAATATTCGCATTACGGGGGGCCTCATAGGAAGGCACGCAACCGTCACACAGAAAAATTTTTCTTCAATCCCGCTGTCTGTACGCATGATCTTCGGAGATAAAACCGTTTTTGAGTGCTAGAACGCAAGTGAAAAAATACCACGCGCCCCGCCGATCGTGCCAAGAAAAAAAATCGTCCGTGTCTCTTGATTCAAGGCAATATGTTCGATTTTTTCGGCAGAGAGCAGCAGTTGACTCACATAATAGCCGGGATTAAAAGCCGTGAGGGATGTGTCTGTTGCAAGGAGGAGAACACCATATTCGTCAAGCGGCAGCACCTGTGCCGTTTTTTCGCTCACGCGGTTCAACAGCGCCACACCACCATTGTCATAGATAGTCCAGAGCTCCCAGAGTGACCACGCAATCCACTCATTCCGTACCGGATTGAAAAAGAAGAACGATGCGGGGAGCGTTTGCTCTGTGCCATCGCTTGCATCCCGGACAATGATTCCTTGGGTGGTTTCGAATATCGCTCGAGAGGTGTTTATGTCAATGATGGAAAGAACTGTTTGCCCATTTGCGACTGATACGATGTCCGTTGGATGTTCGGCGGGGGAAAGCGTATGATGGAACTCATCAAAAAGCCAGAGATCGCCTATGGTGTCCACGTGCCAAAGGGTGTTCGATGGAATCACAGCAAATTGCTCGACCGTTCGTTCCAAAATTTTTTTGATCTTCACGCCGTCTTCGACATAGAGCATGGGTGTGCCCGATTGCAGACTCCACTGCATGGGCAGATGGTTTATTGTCGCAGAGAAGGTATGTTCGCCAAGAACCAGTGCATGTTCAGCGTCAATAATTTCGATGCGTGCAATACCATTTTGTCGTGTCTGAACGGCGATAAACGGCGCTTGAGATGACCAGAGAACATGGGGGAGTTTATCGCTCACATAGCGTCCGATCGGTGCCGTCTTCTTGGTGTCTGTTTGAACAATTGTTCCTTCATATGTGCTGGTCCCAATACGCGTCATCAGAAAAAGCTCCTGACCTTGAACGGAAGAAGAAAAAGATGTTATCGTTTCTTTTTCCGGCATGAAGAGCGCTGGTGAAGCGTCCTCAAAGAGCGTGATGTTTTTTATATAGGTGGTTTTTTTGCTTTCAATGACGATGTCTTTCTCCCAGGTTTTTTTATTTTTCGCTTCCATGCGAAGCGTATACGTACCAGGAATCATTGTGGTTAAACGAATTGGGAGCTCTTTTGGAATGCGATGAGCATCAATAAAAACGTGCGCGTCAAGTGGTTCAATGTCAACACTTAAGACCCCAGCTTGGTCAAAGCGGTGTAACTGCCAATTGTATCGGTACCCTGCGGTATACAGAACGACGGCCGGGGCGGCAATAAAAAATACCACAATCAAGCCGATCATAATTGCTCGACGTATCGGGTGAGACAGCCAGGTGTGGGCAGAGCGCATACATTTACTTTTTGTCCTTTCTTCTGTATGATAGTAGCGTATTTTCTGAGCATTTTCAATGTCGTCATTCGTGATCGAGGGGGGAAGAAAATTGCATGGATCAATCGAGACGGGCAGAGCAAAAAATTCTGCGGTTGCTTTACTGGGCGCATCGGTTATGGTGAAAGGAGAAGTAACGCTCTCCCACATGCCACGCATTCAGGAAGTTGAGCGTATGCTTGAGATTTTGTCTAGTATTGGCGTGGGTGTTCGCTGGAAAGATGATCACATACTGCAATTGAACACCGCGGGGCCGCTCTCTCTCTCTACGATTCATGAAGAAGCCTGCAAAGAAATTCGATCATCGCTTCTTTTTTTGGGCGCGTTGGCGCATCGTGAAACAAGTTATAAATTATATAAATCCGGCGGGTGCGCGCTTGGCAAGCGCACCGTTCGTCCGCATCTTTATGCGCTTCAGAAATTCGGCGTTGCGGTGAAGTCCATGAACAACTACTATGCAGTGAAAAACACCCCAAAAACCCCTGGCCGTGTGGTGATGTATGAATCGGGCGATACGCCAACCGAGAACGCAATCATGGCGGCAGTCTTCACTCCGGGAGTCACTACGATTTCTTTTGCATCGGCGAATTATATGGTGCAGGATTTATGTTATTTTCTGCGTACTGCCGGGGCGAAGATCGAAGGAATCGGCACGACCACGCTCACAATTACCGGCGTCTCCGCGCTGAAAAAACGCGTATCCTATGTGATCATGCCTGATCCGATCGAAGCCATGACCTGTATTGCGCTTGGTATTACCACGCATTCCACACTGACGATAGAGAATTGTCCAATTGATTTTTTGGAATTAGAGTTGGAGAAGCTTCGCGTGTGCGGACAGAAATTTGTATTAAAAAACGAACGTTTGTCCGAGAGCAAGCATTTTCGGATTGTGGACATAGTTCTTGAGCCATCAACACTGTCTGCACTGCCGGACAAGCTCTATGGCCGTCCGTATCCGGGATTAAATATTGATCATGTGCCGCTCTTCGTGCCAATACTCACGCAGGCGAAAGGAAGATCGCTTGTCCATGGTTGGGTATATGAAGCGCGCGCGGTCTATTATCTTGAACTGGTAAAACTTGGCGCTCGCGTGACACTTCTCGATCCCCATCGGGTTTTTGTTGAGGGGCCGAGTGCCATGACTGGCGCCGATATCTCATGTCCGCCAGCAATTCGGCCGGCCATGGCGATTCTTATTGCCATGATCGCGGCGAAAGGCACATCGGTACTGCGCGATATTTATATGATTGAGCGAGCGCATGAACATCTGGTGGAGCGACTCCAACGCATTGGTGTTTCTATTTATCATAGCGAATCATAAGTATGGATAATAAGTCTTATCACGAACAACGGGAACGACGCCGTATCCTTTCATGGATTTGGATTGGTGTTGTGGCTCTTTCGTTTGGTATCGGGATTTTTTTTGGGATGGCGATTGTGGTGCATCGAGATGTTTTTCTTCGGTCACAGAGTGATCGGGTTCTTCCACTTATTCATACCTATACCAATCTTCGGCCAGATGAAGTTGATTTTAATCAATTTTGGACAATCTGGGATAAGGTAAAAGAGAAATATGTCACGCAGCCGGTCGATGAAACGGCCATGTTTTATGGCGCGCTCGAGGGTATGGTGCGCGGACTTGGCGATCAGCACTCAGTGTATTTTCCTCCGAAGCAGGCGGAAGAATTCGCAAAAGATCTTGCCGGAGAACTTGAAGGAATCGGAGCGGAAATCGGCATCAAAGACAATGTCCTGGTGGTTATAGCACCGCTTGCCGAGTCTCCCGCAGAACGGGCGGGGCTCAAACCGGGGGATAAGATCCTCATGATCAATGATGAAGAAACCTTCGGTCTTTCGATCGATGAAGCCGTATCGAAAATTCGTGGCCCGGCAGGCACGACGGTGACACTCACCATTACTCGGGACGGGTTGGAAAGCGCGGAGGACATTGTTATTGTTCGCGAGAAGATTACTATCCCCACAGTTATTTTTGAAAAGAAAGACAACAACATCGCTTATCTCCGCATCACGTATTTCAATCAGGACACTTGGCCGAGCTTTGAGAAAAAAGTTCGTCAAGTGCTTGAAGAGCGCCCTCACGGTATTATTTTGGATTTACGAAGCAACCCGGGGGGATTTCTCGATACCGCGATTGATGTAGCGAGCGAGTGGATTCCATCGGGGGTGATTGTAAAAGAACGAATGAAAGATGGTTTAGAACAGGCGCATGGTAGCCGGGGCACGCATCGCTTGGTGGGTATTCCTACTGTGGTGTTAGTCGATGAGGGAAGCGCGTCAGGATCGGAAATTGTTGCCGGAGCACTGCAAGACTATGGCGTAGCGGAATTGGTCGGAAAAAAAACTTACGGCAAAGGCTCGGTGCAGGATTTTGAGGTGTTGCCAGACGGATCGGCATTGAAGTTAACCATTGCCAAATGGTATACGCCAAAAGATCGGCAGATTGACAAAGAGGGGATTATGCCGGATGTTGTTGTGGATCCGATGTTTAATACCTCTACCAAGACGGATTTGGGGTTAGAAAAGGCGTTGGAATTGTTGAAAAGCAGTCAGGAGTAAATTGTTGTCTATTGCGTATGTTTTCTGGCAAAGTTATCCGCGGGGAGGGAATTGGAAGAACCATCGGGTATCCAACCGCCAATGTTGATATTCACCCGGACAAAACGCAATTGCGCGATG
>JAHFIC010000011.1 GCA_023246555.1 Candidatus Magasanikiibacteriota bacterium | reverse complement strand
TGATCTTCAACACCGACCTCCAATACGCCCTCACCAACATCACCCCAAACGGCTTCACCATCATTCTCGATCAACCCGCACCCGTTGACCTTGGCTTTGATTGGATGGCGGTGGGGGTGGAGGGTGGTTCTTGAATCTTTAAGTTTTTTAGAGTAGGGTATGGAAACTGTGCAAAAGAAAAAACAAAAAATCCTTGTATGTATGTCCGGCGGCGTTGACTCTTCGGTGGCAGCCGCCTTTTTGGCGCGTCAAGGCCACGATGTCACGGGCGCTTTTATGGTGAATTATGATTCCGGCCGGGCGCCGGTCGGCGATCCGGATTGCTGGCTGACAGAGTATCGTGATGCCCTTCGCGTTGCGGCGCGTCTGGGTATTCCGCTTTTGAAACTTGATTTCACGAAGGAGTACTCAAAAAAGGTCCTCGCCTATATGTTTCGGGAGTATAAAAAAGGACGGACGCCAAATCCGGATGTCCTGTGCAATACCTTCATTAAGTTTGGCGTGTGGCTCAAGTGGGCCAGGAAACATGGTTTTGATAAGCTCGCGACAGGGCACTACGCTCGCTTAAAAATCCAAAGGCCTAAATCCAAAGGCCTAAATCCAAGTTTTGCGTTACTGGCGGCAAAAGACGAAAACAAGGATCAGACATATTTTTTGCATCAGTTGAGTCAAAAGCAATTGGCAAACATTTTATTTCCGATTGGCGAATATGCCAAGCCGAAGGTTCGAAAATTGGCGAAGAAGTTTGGTCTGCCAACCGCTGAAAAAGAGGAAAGCATGGGGGTTTGTTTCGTGGGAGAAGTGCCGATGAAAGAGTTTTTATCGAAGAAAGTGCCGGCAAAAAGTGGCAAGGTCATTACCGCCGCTGGCGAAGCCATTGGTAGGCATGACGGATTGCCGTTTTATACGATTGGTCAGCGTCACGGATTTGAACAATCAGGCGGCAAAGCGCCTTTGTTTGTTGTCGCGAAGGATTTTAAAAAAAATCTTCTGATCGTCGGCTACGAAGATGATCCAGGATTGTTTCAGAAAGAAATCGCTGTTTCTGACATTCACTGGGTTATTGGACAGGTGCCAGATTTTCCACTACACTGTGAAGTGAGACTGAGGCATCGGCAACCATTACAAGAATCTAAAATTTGGAGTCTCGCTGTGGTAGGAGAATCTAGGCTTCGCATTGAATTTAAAACGCTGCAACGGGCGGTGACACCGGGGCAATTCGCGGTGTTATATGAAAATGGTGTTTGTTTGGGTGGGGGAGTGATTGAAAAATATGTTGAAAAGTCGTGATGAAAGAATTATTCTTGCTTTGGTGATTTGGGGGGCGGTGGCTTTTGTTTTGTTTGTTTTGCTACCAATAGTAACGATCATCGGCAGTAGTTCAAGTGACCTTTATTCTGGCGCGCCCTGCCATGAACTGGCTGCGAGAGAAGATATTGAACTGGCAATGAAGGAACAGGGTGGCCTAGTGTCACAGATCAAAGCCATCAGACCTGATCTGATTGACATTGTGGTTGATACACAGCGCTGTGGAGGCAATCAGGCTGAAATCATTATCTACCATGGCGGTGCCGCTGATAAAGAACAGATTTTACCACTTCTTCAAGGACCGCTCTTCGATTTTCCGTATAGATTTGTCAACTTATGACCGTTAATCAATCCCGTCAAAACGTTCTATGATAAAAAGTGAAAATAACTACGCTTTCATTGATAGTCAGAATTTGAACCTCGGCATCATGGAGCTTGGCTGGAAGCTTGATTTTGCCCGTTTTCGGGTTTACCTTCGCGAAAAATTTGGAGTAGCGCAGGCTTTTCTTTTTATTGGCTACGTCGAGGGTAATAATAACTTATACAAATTTCTGCAAGAAGCTGGTTTTATTTGCATTTTCAAACCAACGCTTATATACAAAGATGGTCATACAAAGGGGAATTGCGACGCGGAATTAGTGTTGCAGGCCATGATTGAACATCCAAATTTTGATAAAGCAGTGATTGTCACCGGAGATGGAGATTTTTATTGCTTAATAAAATATTTTATCGAGCACAGTAAATTGAAAGTTACACTGATTCCAAATCAATTAAGATTTTCGGCTTTGCTCAAGTTCAAGATGTTTCGGCCGTACTTGCGGTACATGAACGGATTAAAGGACAAGCTGGCCTATAAAAAGAAAAGTCCCTAGAAGGACGGAACCTTGTAGGGATACTTTTCCATTGGTGATTACGTTTAATATATCATAGTACAATCAGGCTGTCAAATGTTATGACCACCAACCAACTCCGTCAAAAATATCTCGATTTTTTTCGCTTGAAGGAGCACGCGATTGTGGCATCGGCATCGCTCTTACCCGAAAATGATACAACAACGCTGTTTACCGGATCCGGCATGCAGCCGATGATTCCATTTCTTCTGGGTGAGAAACATCCGCTCGGCACCCGCATCGTCGACTCGCAAAAAAGTTTTCGGGCGCAGGATATTGACGAGGTCGGGGACAATCGCCACACGACATTTTTTGAAATGCTGGGCAATTGGAGTTTGGGCGATTATTTCAAGCAAGAACAAATCCCGTGGATGTGGGAATTTTTGACTAAAGTTGTCGGGCTTGATCCAAACCGGTTGTACTTTACCTGTTTTCGTGGCAATGAAGCCCTTGGAATTCCAAAAGATACGGAATCAGCTGAACTCTGGCAAAAACTTTTTAAAGAAGTTGGGATTGACGCCACGATCACTGATTTCCCAGAACGTGATGGAATGCAGAATGGTATAATTTTTTATTACGATGAGAAAAAAAATTGGTGGAGCCGTTCCGGGGTCCCGGCAAAGATGCCGGTTGGCGAACCAGGTGGGCCGGACACAGAGATGTTTTGGGATTTTGGGATTGAACTTGGACTGCACGAAAAGTCACTCTGGTTTGACAAACCGTGTCATGTGAATTGCGATTGTGGTCGGTTCATGGAAATTGGCAATAATGTTTTCATGGAGTATCGGAAAACAGAAAAAGGATTCGAAAAATTAAAACAGCGTAATGTTGATTTTGGTGGGGGACTTGAGCGTATGATGGCGGCCAAAATTGATAATCAAGATGTTTTCCTGATTGATCTGTTTGAACCAATGCGTGAAACACTCCAAGCGTTATCAGGTAAAAAGTATGGCGCCGATCATACCGAGACGTATGCCTTCCGCGTGGTGCTTGACCATCTGCGCGCCGCGACTTTCCTCATTGCCGATGGCGCGCCCCCATCAAACAAAGACCAAGGCTACTTTACCCGTCGTCTTATACGCCGATCGGTTCGTTTTGCGCAAAAACTTGGGATCACGGAAAATTTTTGCGTTCGCGCGGCTGAACAGGTGATTGAAATGTATCATGAAGCATACCCGGATTTGGTGACAAAAAAGGCAAGTATTATCCTTGAGATGAATAAAGAAGAGGAAAAGTTCCGCCGTACACTCGCGACTGGTCTTAAGATGTTTGAGATGATGTTACAGAGTGTTGAAGATAGCGTAGCGATTAGCGCCGATGAAGCGTTTGATTTGTATCAATCCTATGGTTTCCCGATTGAAATCACCGAAGAATTGGCGCGGGAGAAAAATGTGGGCGTGGACATGGCTGGATTTCAGGCCAAATTGAAAGCGCACCAGGATCTGTCGCGTGCCGGTGCCGAGAAAAAATTTAAAGGCGGGCTTGCCGACCATTCGGACACGAGTGTAAAATACCATACGGCAACACATCTCCTCCATGCGGCACTGCGTAAAATTCTTGGCGAGCACGCTGAACAACGGGGGAGTAATATCACCCCGGAACGTTTACGGTTTGATTTTGCCCACCCGACCAAAATGACGCCAGAGGAAATTAAAGCGACGGAGGATCTCGTCAATGCCGCGATTGAGCGGGATTATCAGGTTTCATGGCAAGAATTGCCGCTTGCAGAGGCAAAAAGGCTCGGGGCGATTGGGCTATTTGAAGAAAAATACGGTGAGAAAGTAAAAGTGTATACGGTCGGTGATCCGCAAGGTATGCCCGAAGCCGATCCGACTGCAACCACCTTTAGTCGAGAATTTTGCGGTGGACCGCATGTCGAGCACACAGGAGTCATTGGACATTTCAAAATTGTAAAAGAAGAATCCTGTAGCGCTGGTGTGCGACGTATTAAAGCAATCGTCAAATAAAAACATATGAGTCAATTTTCAACCGAAGCTGAAGCGATTAATTGGTACGATGCACAAGAGCGTGTACTCACAAAAGAGTTTCTTGAGACGATTCCATGGCATGATGTAAAAAATTATCCAATTTCTTCAGAATTTATCCCCATCGTCACGTACATGCGTGATGTGGAACGGCTCACGGATTACTATTATCGCTATTTACTGAAAACTCCGACAGGTCATGATTATTATGTTCGTCGATTTATCGATAAATGGAGCGTGGAAGAGATTCTCCACGCGGACCTCCTAAATCGTTTTTTGGAAGAAGCGGGAGTTCCTGTGAGCAAAAATTGGTATGAACGAGTAAAAAATCAGATCCCTTTAAGCACTCGCTTTAAAGACAGCGTGACGAAAATTATCAGTCACGGGGTAGGGAAGAATTTTTGCGCTGTGCACATGACATGGGGGTCAATTCAGGAGCTTTCCACGCTTAATGGGTATAAACGGTTGTGGGAAAAAGCGAAGCATCCGGTACTCGAGTATATCTTACGGGGGATTGCGCGCGAGGAAGCCGTGCACGCATTTTTTTACTGGAATCTCGCACGCTTGAAATTGGAACGCTCGACTGTTGCGCAAAAACTTTCACGGTATATTATTCAAAATTTTTGGTTACCGATTGGCCAAAGTGAAAAACGAGAACCCAATACCAATTATCTTATCAGAACGCTGTTTTCTGGTATAGAAGGTTTGGATGTTGTTGACAAAAACATCAATAAACGCTTGGGACAGCTTCCAGGTTTTTCTGGAATAAAAAAGGTTACTGAGCATATTTCCGAAGTTGCTTGCTCTAATTTTTTCAATCGTGGTATACTTTCTACATGATCGTTCAAGCCTCTCGTTATTTCTGGTCTCTCCGGAGAGAATTCATAAAATATTTTTTGGTTGGTGTTTCCGCGGTCGTCTTCGATATGGGGACGCTGGTGCTTTTGAAAGAGCTCTTGAATATTGCTCCGGTTTTTGCCATTATTTTAAACCAAATGGTGGTATTGGTGTATGTTTTTTTTACCAACAAACATTGGTCTTTTCGCAATGGAGATCTGCCACATAAACAAATGGTTCGTTTTGTCACGCTTGCGCTGTATAACTATTTTTTTTCCGTTTCGATCATGTACATCTTCAATCATCGCCTTTTTTCTTTCGATTATCGTCTTGTACGGATTGTCACAATCGCGGCAATGGTCCCATGGAACTTTTTTCTCTATAAATACTGGGTGTACAAGCCCTAAGCACTCCTCATGTGTATAACTTCAATTTTTATTATATTTTAGCAAAATTTTGTTCTTATTTACCTCTGGCGTGCTGGCCTTGACAGATTTTTACGAGTCCAGTATTATACTGCCAGATTAATTCTGCATTTTCATGTCAAAAACCGATGTTATCGAGGTTCAAGGAAAAGTAGAGGAACTTCTTCCGGGTGCAATGTTTCGCGTGCGGCTTGAAAACGATCATACGATTCTTGCCCATCTTTCAGGAAAAATGCGTATGAATCGAATTCGGTTGAATATCGGTGATGAAGTGAAAGTACAAATGACCCCCTACGATTTAAATAAGGGAAGAATTACATTTCGATTTTAATGGTATCAACCAGTGCGGTGGAGCTTCGCCGGCAGATGTGTCTTGAGTGGCGGGCAATGATATCGCGGCAGTGGTTGGTATTTTTTGTTCCACATTTGACGATTGAGTATGAAAGTTCGTGCGTCAGTAAAAACACGATGTCCAAAATGTACAGCGGTGCGAAGAAGCGGCGTCGTGTATATTATTTGCGAAAATTCTCGTCATAAACAACGGCAAGGACGTAAAATCAAAAAGAAGGCTGGATAACAGCCACATTAATGAAGTGATATGAGATTGAGCGGTGTAACAATCCCAAGAGAAAAACAAGTGATTATCTCTCTTACATATGTTTTTGGCATTGGCAATTCCACTGCCAAAAAGATTTTGCACGCTGCACGTGTAAGCGAATCGATTCGGGTTAAGGATTTGACTCAGGAGCAAGAAGATGCAATTCGTACGATTGTTGAAAAGCAATATAAAACTGAAGGTGATTTGCGTCGCGAAGTATCATCGAATATTAAACGATTGAAAGACATTAAGTCTTATCGCGGCATTCGTCATAATAAGCATTTGCCGGTGCGCGGACAACGCACAAAAACTAATTCTCGCACTGTGCGTGGCAACAAGCGCAATATTGCTCCAAGCGGCAAGAAGCCGTCGGCGCAAAAAACATAATCTATGACAGACGCTGTATCATCCACAAAAGCTTCATCTGCTTCTGGCGGGAAAAAGAAAAAAACCGTAAAAGTGGTTCCGCATGGACGTGCGTATATTCAGGCATCATTTAATAACACGATTGTAAGCGTAACTGATCAAAATGGCGATGTACTTTCGTGGTCAAGCGCTGGAGCCGCTGGCTTCAAAGGGCCAAAAAAAGCGACGCCATATGCCGCGGGGCAGGTAGTAAAACGTGTCGTAGACGCACTGAAGCCTTACGGCGTGAAAGAAGTGAGTTTGTTTGTTAAAGGTATTGGTGGTGGTCGAGAAGGCGCAATTCGGGCATTTAACACGAACGGGGTGAATGTGCTGTCGGTAAAAGATGTTACCCCCATTCCGCACAATGGATGCCGGCCGCCAAAACGCCGACGCGTTTAACAAATAACTAGGTTCTGGATACTAGATTCTAGATACTCAACACTATGGGAAGAACCATTGGTCCAACAAATAAGATTGCACGCCGATTCGGAGTGAATTTGGGTTTGAAATCAAATCCAGTAAAAGTGGCGCGGCGATTGAATCAGCCGCCGGGAGTCCATGGCCCATCTGGAAAAAGAAAATCTGTTTCCGGATTTGGAAAACAACTTTTGGAAAAACAAAAAGCGAAAATTCTCTACGGTATGCGAGAGCGCCAATTTCGCCGGTATGTCGACATTGCAACGCGCATGACGGGTGATTCTGGCGTCCATCTTCAGCAAATGCTTGAAATGCGTCTTGACAATGTTGTGTATCGAGCGGGTTTTGCTTTGACACGAGCGCAAGCGCGACAAATGGTCAATCATGGCATGTTCATAGTGAATGGAAAGCGTATTGACATTCCATCCCATATTGTCGAAGCAGGGGACGTGGTGACATTGAAAGAAAATAAACGCAAGAAAAGATTGTTTGAAAATATTTCGGAAACATTGTCAAAAAAAGAGGTGCGAAGCTGGTTATCTGTCGATGCTGCGCAGGCGGCGGTCAAAATAACTAGCAAACCCGTCGACGCGGATCTGGAAAGGTTATTCGACGTCAAGCTTATTATTGAGTACTACTCAACACGCTAACTATCATTTATCTATCGGTATGCTGATGTATCGGCATACCGAAATACCATCAATGTATGGAGCATGTTTTCTTACCGACAACGGTTGAGTTTCTGGGGACAGAGACTCCCAATATCGGGAAGGTGATTATTACCCCCTGTCACCAAGGTTATGGGACAACGCTCGGTAATGCGCTTCGTCGTGTTTTGTTGTCATCGCTTCCGGGTGGAGCTGTCGAATCAGTGAAGATTGCGGGAGTCCAGCATGAATTTTCTGCTGTTCCGGGAGTCCTGGAAGATGTGGTTGAGATTATTTTAAATTTAAAACAGATCGCGGTGATTTCCCACAGTGAGACTCCGGTGACGCTTTCTCTCTCAAAAAAGGGAATTGGTGATGTTGTTGCTGGGGATTTTTCAAAAAATTCTGATGTAGAAGTTGTTAATCCGGGACTGAAAATCGCAACCATTACAGACAAGAATTTTACATTGGATATGGAAATATCCATTGGCCGGGGACGTGGCTATATTCCGGTGAGTGAAAAAGAAACGAAACAATTATCTCTTGGAACCATAGCGATTGATTCGCTGTATACGCCGATTCGTGACGTTGGGTATAATGTGGAAATGACTCGTGTTGGAGATATCACTGATTACGAAAAGTTGACATTGACGATTGAAACAAATGGTACCGTGACGCCAAAAGACGCTCTCTCGCAGGCAACAAAAATTCTTATGGATTATTTCGGCTTGATTTCTAGCGCGTCTTTCGGTGATATGGCATCGGATACCTCTGAAGAAACCATGGCTTCGACTGGCACCATATCTGCAGAAAACGTGCCTTCCAGTACTGAAATCGAAGAAAAAGCAGAAAAAAAGACAAAACGAAAAATAAAGAAAAGCGATGCCTAACCTGCTATGAGACATCAGAAAAGGAAAAAATCATTGGGACGAGAGCGAGCGCCGCGAAATGCACTTCTTCGCAATTTAGTCGAAAGTATTATTTTGCATGGTGCCATTATAACGACAGTGGCAAAAGCAAAAACGCTTCGCGGTGTCGTTGAGCCGTTGGTGACAAGAGCAAAAAGCGGCACGGTTGCAGATCGGCGGAGGATTGCTTCTTTCTTGTACACAAAAGCGGCCCTGCAAAAATTATTTCTTGATATCGCACCACGGTATCGAGAGCGGAACGGTGGGTATACTCGGGTGACAAAAATAGGGGTGCGCGCGAATGACAAGGGTGAAAAAGCGCGTATTGAATTTGTTTAATTATGAAACGATTATCAATCGAAATTGACGCAACTGGCCAGTCGGTCGGCCGTTTAGCATCCAAAATTTCCATGATACTCCGTGGCAAGCATAAGGCGGATTTTGAACCACGAGTGGATACGGGCGATGTGGTGCATGTCATCAATGCGTCAAAAGTAAAGTTTTCTGGAAGAAAATTTGTTCAGAAATATTTTTTTCACCATACGATGTATCCGGGTGGATTGAAACGAACGCCGATGAAAAAGGTTTTTGAATTACATCCGCGAAAGGTGATTGAGCATGCTGTGTATGGCATGCTGTCAAAGAACCGTCGAAGAAATGATCTCATGAAACGATTGAAGATCGATGTCTAACTCTTACTGGTATGGCGAAAGCACAGCAAAAAGAAACAGAGTTGAAAGGCGAGCGAGCACTTGGGCGCCGTAAAACTGCCGCTGCTCGTGTTCGTTTGTTGCCCGGTAAAGGAGCTATCACGGTGAATGGGCGGTCACTGCAAGCCTACTTTGGAACGGCGTTACTTCAAAAGCGAATACAGGCACCGCTTGTGGTAACCGGAAAGGAAGCTGATTTTGATATTTCGGTGAAGGTAGCCGGTGGTGGTATCTCCGGCCAAGCCGATGCGCTTGCTCATGGTATTGCCCGAGCGCTCGTTAAATGGAATAAAGACCTCCAACCAATACTTCGTGCCGGAGGGTTTCTTACGCGTGATCCGCGAGCCAAAGAGCGAAAAAAATTCGGACGTCATCGCGCTCGTCGCGGACATCAGTGGCGGAAACGTTGATTTTTTCGAAGAATCCCGATGCTGGCATCGGGATTCTTTTTTGTTATACTACACGTCGTATGGCACACTCCATCGCGCGAAATACCTTCGCCATGACTATGGCATCTGTTGGGCAGAAAGTAATTTCGTTCGTGTATTTCACCATTGTTGCGCGGTCGCTTGGTGTTGAAGGGACAGGAAAATATTTTTTTGCGCTATCCTTTACCACGATATTCGTCGTTTTTGTCGATTTTGGATTAACGAATGTTTTGGTGCGAGAAACGTCGCGTTTCCCTGATCGCTTGCGGACATATCTTGGGAATGCATTATTCATAAAAATATTTTTTGGTTTCTGCACGTATGTGGCAATGGTCGGCACCATCCATGTGTTGAAGTATCCAATAGACGTACGACACCTCGTTTACCTTTCCGGATTCACCATGCTCTTTGATTCACTCCACTTGACGTTATACGGCGTCATGCGATCACTTGGAGATTTAACGTACGAAGCGATCAGCATCACTGCCAGTCAACTCTTGACCCTTGTGCTTGGAAGTGTATTTTTATTTTTTAAACTTCCACTGATTTTTCTTATTCTCGCCTTTACCATTTCCAGCGCCGTCAATGTGGGCTTTATCGCTTTCGTTTTGAAGCGTCGGTATCGACTTCGACTTTTACCAACCTATGATCGGGCAACTATCATGCACATGCTCGCGATCGCTCTGCCATTTGCGATCGCGGCCATTTTTGCGAGAGTATATTCGTACAGCGACTCCATTTTGCTCTCGAAGCTTGCGGGGGATAGAGCACTCGGGTTGTACAGCATCCCGCATAAAATCACATACGCGTTTCAATTCGTGCCGTCGGCGCTCATTGCCGCTGTGTATCCCCGTTTCAGCGAATATTTTGCTTCAGATAGAGAACGCCTGGCTCATGTATTTGAGATATGCCTCAAATATCTTTTTATTATTGTCGCCCCGCTCACCGTGGGGATAAGCATCGTGGCGCAGGAGATTATTCTTTTCTTGTACGGAGCGGCATACCTTCCGTCTGTCTTGCCACTGCAAATACTGATCGTGAGTCTCCTTTTTTCATATATGAGTTTTCCTGTCGGCGCTCTGCTCAATGCATGTGATCGGCAAAAAACACAAACAACGATTGTTGGCATCGTTATGATCGTGAATATCGCGATGAACCTTTTGCTCATTCCGCGGTTCGGCGTTGTTGGCGCCGCTGTGGCAGCGTGTGTGGGGAATATCCTCCTGACCATGAGCGGTTTGTGGATCGCGCGGCATATCGTTTTTTTTCCACTGAAGAAGCTGTCTGGCATGATATTTCGTATTGCCCTTGCCGCGATGACAATGGGCATGGCGGTTCTTATTGCGTCAAAATATATCCATGTGCTTGGTGTAATATCTATCGGCGTTTTGCTGTACCCAATCATGCTTTTTTTGACGCGTGCAATCAAAAAAAACGACATCATCGAAATCCGATTATTCCTTCGTAAACACTAATATATGAATGTGAAAAAGAAATATCTTTTTATCACCCTTGAGTACCCACCGACAGTTGGTGGCATCGCAACGTATGTTGACAGTCTCGCCGAGGCGTTTGGAAGCGACCACGCAATAATTCTTGCGCCACCGCACAAGGATGCTATTTTGTGGGATTCCAATCGTCCTTTTTTAGTTATTCGATCTCGATTATTGTTTCCACGCTATCTCTGGCCTCGATGGCTTCGGATGCTTCCAAAGATCCTGTCGATTACTGGATCAAAGCCGGTGGGCAGGGTATTCGTGCACCATGTATTGCCTATCGGATATGTTGCTCTCCTGCTTAAATGGTTTTGGAAGATTCCGTTTGTGGTTTTTTATCACGGTACGGATGTACAGCGTGCGCTGTCATCATGGCGAAAACACCGCCTTCTTGGCTGGGTAGCAAAACGGGGGGAGATAAATGTGTTTGACAGTGAATTTTTGAGACGAAAATTTATTCACGCGTTTCCCGAACTCGCGGATCAGTCGATTGTCTTGTCGCCATGCCCGGATCCACTATTTCTTTTGCCGCCGTCTTCGGACACTCTGGACGATCTTCGCGATCGGTACGCCCTTCGCGGGAAAAAAGTTATTCTTTCTGTCGGACGTTTTGTTGATGGAAAGGGCTTCCCGCACGTCTTGCGAGTATTCTCCAAATTATTGGAAACGATCCCCAATGCGGTCTGGGTTGTTGTTGGCGATGGTCCAAAACGCGAAATTCTTGTAAAAAAGGCGGAGGAGATGTCAATACAGCATGCCGTTCGATTTGTTGGAAAAATACCGCATAAAGAGTTGCCTGCGTTTTATGGCATCGCGGATTTGTTTCTGCTTTTAACGCATCCTGATGAAGGCTATGAAGAAGGTTTCGGTCTTATTTTTCTTGAAGCCGCGGCAGCAGGAGTTCCCGTTGTGGCAGGACGCTCTGGAGGCGTGGAAGAAGCGGTTATCCACAATGAAACTGGTTTTGTTGTGGATGCACACATGGACAAAGAGATCGTGAATGCGTGCCTTACATTGTTGACAAACCCAACAGAAGCAGAACGAATGAAACGCCGGGCATACGAGCGCATTATTTCCGATTTTCAGTGGTCAAATCGAGTGGCTCAGCTTGGCCAATGGCTTGAGTAAACGATTATGGATAATCTCATCAGTATTATTATCCCTCTTTATAATCACGCTGCCGCACTTCGGAAAGCGCTTGATTCAATTGTGAAACAGACATGCAAGAGCATTGAGATCGTTATTGTTGATGATGGCAGTACCAAACATTTCGAAATACCGAAATATCGAGATGTCGAGATACCGGTGAAGCTCGTCAAACAATCTCATCGTGGGGCGCCGACAGCACGGAACAGGGGACTCAGTAAAGCAAGCGGCGCGTATGTTATTTTTTGGGATGCGGATGTTATTGCGAAGCCAGAGATGCTTCAAAAAATGCTCGCGGCGTTAAAAGATCATCCAGAGGCAAGTTTCGCCTATAGCAATTTTTATTTTGGCTGGAAAAAAATGCCGGCACAGACTTTTGATATTAAAAAATTAAAAGAAATTAATTACATCCACTCGACGTCACTTATTCGCCGTGAAGCAGTCGTCCCTTGGGACGAATCCCTCAAGCGTTTCCAAGATTGGGATCTGTGGCTGACAATGGCAGAGCAGAGGAGGACTGGTGTGTGGATTCCGGACTATCTGTTTCGTGTGATTCCGCATTATGAGGTATGAGTTCGTGGTTACCAAGTTTTGCCTACAAAGTACCTTGGCGCTATCTGCCAGGCATTGTGGGAAAGATTAAAATATATGAAGCGGCGAAGAGGATCGTCGAACGCAAGCATGGTTTGTCGTAGCGCCGGTTTGTGAATTTTGATTGCTAGTGGTACCTCTAAGAGGAAAGCCCTCAATATTTTATTTTGGCAGTTTTTTCGACACTTTTTTAAAGGGTTTGATTTCTTTCCTTATTATAATTCATAAAGAAAGAGAAATCAAAAGCGCAGCGTCCCCTTGAGTTTATTTAATCTTTTAAAAAAATTATAAATCGTGTCGCTCTTTTAAGACTTTGATTTTAGACTCAACTGCTTTTTCCACATCTACGTCCAGTATTTTAGCGAGCGCAAAAAATTGAAGTATAACGTCGGCGAATTCACCATTCAAATTTTCACGATCAATTTCCTTGTTTCGCAATTTTGGCTTATTTATCTCCTTCGCCAATTCGCCGACTTCTTCTATAAATTGCGTGAAGCTAAAATGCGGGTCACGGCTGATTTTATATTTTGCGTCAATATCACTTACTATCTTTGCACAAAGTTCTTGAAAATCTTTTGTCGTTGACATATTTTTCCTTATGTATTTTTTTAAAAGATTAAATAAATTTCGTCTAGAGGATATACGAACTGTTTTACGTTTAATAGCAGTAGTTTGTAGGTTATACAGTATTATCTGCCTTTACCTATTAGTAAGAGTAAAACGTTTGCACTAAACAATCAATGGTGTTTGTTGGTTCTCTTTGAGAGTCGTTTCCCATACCTGGTTTATCGCAAATATCAAAAACAAAATCCCAAATACATGAAATATCGCCTGCGTTGTGATTTGCATGAAAGCAAAGGCTACAAGCGGAGCTGATAGCGGATAGTCCCGCAGTGTGCGGGACCCCGCCCGAGGGCGGTGGTTGATAGCGGATAGCTTCGCTTCACGAAAGAGATAGGCGATGAGCGACACTGTCGCCATAAGCCCAATAAGTCCCAGTTCAGTCCATATTTCCAAATAGCCCCAGTCAAATTGTGATGTCGTTATTGGTTGTTGCGTTTCCGGGTCAATGAACGTGAGACGTTCTCCCAGGCCAGAGCCTATGATCGGGTGATCTTTTATTTTTTCAAAAATTGGGGTTAAAAGCGCTTTTCTGCTGGCACTGCTCACTTCGTGAGACGGTTGCACCACTCCGGCGAAACGGGCACCGTATAGTTCCCAACCAAACGAGGCGCCACGGCTGGCAATAAAGTGGATTGTTGAAAATATGGCGATAAAAGTGATTGTGGCGATACAGGTTGTGTTAGCCAGCTGCCTCCAATATTTTTTTGAATAGAGGCAGAGCATGCCAATAACGAGTGCGATCACATACGTCCGTGACACACTCATGGCCAAGGGAATAAATCCAATCCCAACCAGTAGCCATGCCCTCCGCTGTTTTCGATCATTAACAATAAAGAAAAAAAGAATAAGCAAGATTGGGACAAGCAGAAGGTGTTCGGGCAAGACAATACGGAAAAAATGATTGCCGACGTCGGTGATTTTTCCGCCCGCCACGTCGCGGAACCATTTGTAATACGGACCGTGAAGAACAGCGGTGCCGGTAGAGAAAAGCGCTAGGGTGAAAATAGAAAAACAAGCTGAACCAATCAGATAAGCGGTCAGGATAGATTGAGCAATGGGTCGAGAGAGAAATTTGTTGAGATACTGTTTGGCTGGAAAAATAAGGAGAAGAAAAGTGTAGGGGATAAAATCCTGCAGTATATTTCGAATCGGATGTTCGTGGAATACGCCATTGATTAAGCCGATGCAGAAAGCTGTGTCTAAAGCCGCAAGAATGATGAGCAGAGGTTTTGGTAATTTGATCACTTCGGTGAGTTTGTGTTGGCGAAGCGTATGAATCAGCCAAACCATAAGAAACGCATAGACAAACCAGGTGCGTAGCGCCAAGCCAAAGAGTTCAAAAAAATGTCCGTTGCCGTCCAGGAGAAATTCGGCGATCAGTATGACCCAAGCGGCAAAAGGATTTTTTATTGAAATGACAACGAACGCGAGAATGAGAAAAATCGTGATAAATGTTTGTGCGATGGGGAAGGGGAGACTATAAAATGAAAAAAGGCGGATGAAAAAATACAGTCCGATGCCAAGCAGAACGGGCTTAGTTGAAGACATAACCGTTTATTTCCTGATTACCATTTACGAATGATTTTGTGTCTGCAACCTTTTTTCCCTCCAATTGCAACTTCAATACTTCAATCGACCCCGTACCACACCCGATCAGCATGCTCTGGCCGCCAATAACTACTTTTCCTGGTGCGATCCTATGAGCAGAAGCCGCAATTTCCAATAGTTTCAATCGTTTTCCTTTCCACATCGTCCACACTCCCGGCCACGGCGTGAGTCCGCGATATTGATTATAAATTTGTTGGCTCGTTTTTTGCCAATCAATTTTACCGTCTTCTCGAGTTAGTTCGCGGCAGGCTGTGGCCTGTGTTTCATCCTGGGGCGCTGGCGTGAGAGAGCCATCAATATATTTTGGCAGGGCTTCATTTAACGCCTCAACTCCCAGCGCTGCCAATTTTTCATCCAAATCTAAATACATATCGTCTGGCCCAATCGCCATTCTTTTTTGTAGAAGAATCGGACCAGTATCAAATCCCTCATCCATTTTCATGATCGTTACGCCAGTTTCGGTTTCGCCATTCATAATCGCCGTTTGAATCGGAGACGCGCCGCGGTATTTGGGGAGCAGTGATGTGTGGACATTCAGTATTCCATGAGGAAACGCTTCAAGAATATGTTTGGGGATTAACAAGCCATATTGAGCGACAACACCAAGCTGATAGCCGATAGCTGATAGCCGATAGCTTCTTAGTGTTTTTGGCTGCTCGATTGTAAGCCTTCGTTTCTCTGCCAATACCTTCACCGGTGACGTTTGCATTTCCTGTTTGCGGCCGACTGGGCGGTCGGGCTGGGTAATCACAAGTTTGATATCGCAAAAAGGACTTTTAGTAAGTCCTTCAAGAATGGTGGCAGCGAACTGGTGCGTGCCGAAGAAAAGGATGGTAGTTTTTTTCATATGGTTCCACGTTGTTTTTCCTTATACTTTTTCAAATCCACTGGATCAACTTCGTATACATCAGTCGCCTTGTCAATAAACAAAACGCCATTCAAATGGTCTACCTCATGCTGAATCACCCGAGCAAAGAATTGTTTGGCATCGAACGAAAGTGGGTTGCCTTGGCGATCCCAGGCCGTGACGTGAATATCGGTGTAGCGTTTCACTTTGCCGAACTTGCCCGGCACTGACAAACAGCCTTCGTCGTCAATCGCGGTTTTTTTACTGTTTTTTTCCCATACCGGATTGGCCAGGATAAGATCTTCAGTCAGATGCTTGTCCGCTTCTTTCCCGACAACACACAGACGAATATTTTTGCCCACTTGCGGCGCGGCAAGGCCAATGCCATCATCGCCATACATGGTGGGGATCAGGTTTTTTATCAGCTGTTGTATTTCTGGAGACAGCAAAATGTCGCGGTCAATTTCTTTTGATCGCTCCCGAAGCGATGGGGTTGGAAGTTTTACGATTGGAAGTGTCATAATGAAAGAAGAGAGAGGGGATTTGGGTCTACCAAACAGTATTCCGGCAAGGTGCGATTCAGTCGCGCCAACTCTTCTTGCCAGGAATTTCGATCAAGTTTTGCCACGATAGTATACCAAAATTGTCCACGATAGTATCCCGGCTGCATCTCGAGTGGATGGGCTATAGTAGCCGTTTTTATCTCTGTTGTCAACAATCGGTTGACAGTTTCCGCGTATTGCTTCGCGAGAAGCGCATTTGACGCATGGCAAAGGTAGCGGACAAGATAAGCGTAGGGGGGGTAAGAAAGTATTTGGCGTCCGGAAAGTTCGGTTCGATAAAAACGATCCGGTTCACCGAGCGAACGGAAGAGGTGATGCTCCGGATGAGTTGTTTGCAGAAACAACTCACTTTTGTCATGGCGAAGGAATTGCAGAGTTTGGATTTCATGCCAGGCATGTTCCACAGCCAGATATTCAGGCAAAGTAATTTGTTTATCCATATCAATACAAACCAATGTATCAGTCTTGTCCCATCGCACATAGGGCAGAGCCGACGACGTTCCGATGATGATGCGGGAGCCGGTAGCGATTTTTGGAACCCGTGTATCACTTTCAATGCGGTAGATGTCATGTTTTTTATGCGGACCGAGCAAATGACGGATATCTTTTTCCGCCAGTTCGGTTCCCGCCCCTCGAAGCACAACGACAGGAGCATGGCAGTTGGGACACGAAACGAGAAAAGCGTATTTTTTTTTGCAATAATGGCATTGAAGCGAACGATCTGACTCATGGTACACCAGTGGTGAGTTGCATATTTCACAGCGCGCGAGAAATCCACAATCGTTACAGCCCACAGAGGTCGCAAATCCGCGGCGATGCAAAAGAATCACGACATCGTTCACCGTATGAAGAATAGCGTCTTTCGCCGTTTCCGAGAGTAGGGAATAATTTTTTCCACGGCGTTCATCGCGCATGTTGACAATCGTTGGAGTTTTTTCCGGCATGTTCTTTAACCACAAATCCTTTTTTGTTTTTGGCTTTTTTTCTGTTTTGTAGACACCGGTAAACACGTTCAAGTAGCTTTCGATGCTCGGAGAGAAGCTCGCCAGATGCAATTGCGCGCCGAATGTTTGCGATAAGAACCCACCGATGTCTTTTGTATGAAATCGGGGATTTTGGTCCCATTGCTTATGGTTTTCATCATGTTCTTTGTCGATGATGATCGTATCAAGCGATTGAAAAGGAAGAAACAATGCGCTTCTCGTGCCAATAATGACGGAGGCCTCGCTGTTGTTTCGAATGTGGAACCATTGGTCGAACCGCTCTTTTGGCGAAAGGCCGCTATGCCACACCAGAACCGTGTGGAATGATGAAAGAGATTCCTGGAGGGGTTCAATGTCGTGAACTTCGGGCACGATCACGAGCGTGACTCCGGTTTTTACGGCATTCACCATATTTATACGCTCATTCGCTGAATGATAGAGATGGTAGATCGGGATACCGGCTTTTTTAGGCAGGTTCTTTTTGATGGCGGTGAGGGTCACTCTTGGCAGCTTTCTTTTTTGAAGGGGAGGAAGACAAATGGAAACGAGCGATGCTTCTGAAATACCGTGGCACGCACTGACATGTTCTATGAAGCCGAGGTACGTTTCGTGCCAGAGAGGTTCAGCAAAAACAATCGAGCGCACATTTTTGAGTTTTTGCATCCTTTTGTTCCGGAGCGATTGCACGATACCAAATCGTTCTCCGGATCGAAACGGTATGGTGACCAATTGGCCAACACGAATGTTTTGAGAGAGTTCGTCTGGAACTGTGTAATCGAAGCGTGATAAACACCTCGGAAGGCGGAGAGCGGGGATGACAGAAGCAATCATGCGGAGAATGTCTAGAAGACAAAATTTCCAACTAAATATCCAACACCAAATGGCGCTTCGTAGGAGTATGTCCTGAAGGTGTAATTGATATTCGTAAGGATTCCGAGCAGGATAAGGAGAGATCGGTAGCCGCATTCATGGGCATTTGCGACCATCGTAGGTTCCATACCAAGAATACCCGCGGTGTTTCGGACCTCAAGCATTTGAATGAGCTCTTTATCGAAGCGTGAGCCGTCTTCATGATAATCTTCAGGTGACTCCACCGTGAGCGCATGAGACAAATCTCCCGAGGCAATGACGGCAACACGACGGTCATCTTTCATGATAACTTCCTTGAGCACTTCGCCGTATTGGAGGTGCGCCTCTTTTGGGAGATCACTGTAGCCCAAGGGGAGGACTTTTACTTCAGGAAGGTGATTCGTGAGGTAATACAGTGGGACCGTTGCGCCATGATCAATACCCGTTTGACTGACCAATTGTACGGGAATATTTTTTTGTTTTGCTTCATTTGAAATTTTTGTCGCGAATTCCGGCGTGCCGGCCCACTCTTTTTTGGTGGTCAAGTCTCCGAAGTGATCAAAGAGTGATGGGAGTTTTGCTTGCGCGTTGATGGAAAAGGCATGCTCAAAAAGACTCATGTGCGGGGAGATGATGAGGATGAGTTGTGGCCTTGCCAGATACAGATCCTCTTCAAGTTTGAGAAGCGCTTCTTTTGT
>JAHFIC010000010.1 GCA_023246555.1 Candidatus Magasanikiibacteriota bacterium | reverse complement strand
CTTGACCTCGACTCCCGGCTCGATCGTGAGCGTCGCTCCATCCCGCACAAAAATTCGTCCACTATTCCAACTCGTGTACACCAAATTCGGAATATATTGCCAAACCGTATCGGTCAAAATCTCGTTGCCGCGCACATCCACGGTTTGCGGCGTGTTGCCGGTAAATTCGGTATTTTCCACCAACAAACTGTTAGCGACTGATACCCACATCGCACCCCCGGCGTTATTTAGCACCAACGAATCAACAAGCCGCGCCTCTTCACTCGTCACCGTCGCCGAAACACCATGCCCGGCATTATTCTCAATCGCGACGCGAAGCAATGTCGGCGCCGACGGCTCCACAATCCGCACGCCGGCGCTCCCGCTATCTCGTATCACACTATCTCTTATCTCAGCCATACTCCACCCGCTCGTCTCGACCGCACCAAACACCTCTCGATACTGTCCGCCGAAGCGCACTTCCACGTGAGACAAAATCGAAGCATCACCCACAAATCTCAAACTCTCCCAATCTCCTCGCTGTGGAACAGTTCCCGAACCATTGCCATTGGAATCTCCGCCTGCCGTGTCATCGTGACTCGAAGTGAAAATAATCGGCGCCTCGAGCGTCCCTTCGGCAATCAACTGCCCGCCGCCTTCAACGCGCAGGCCATTGTATCGCCGCGCGCTTCGATTCGGCTGGAATTTCACGACCACGCCCGGCTCAATCGTCAAAACCGATGTCACTAAAATCGTATCATTGCCCTGCACGATATACGGACTGCCCGAAAGTGTCCACGCGGTTGGCGAAGTGATGTCAAGGCCGGCATCCACCAATGTTTCGGCCCGTGCCATGTTTGGCAAAACAAAAAGAAGCCCGAAAATAGCGCTTCCAAAAATCCATCGAAATAATCGCATAGAAAAAAATTATCCGGCAGGCGACATAATTGTACGTGCAACAAAAATCAGTGTCAAACTAGACTTTTTGTCTTCACTTGAGTTATCATGAAACGGTATGCACGAAGAAACCGTCCAAGAAGGAACGCTCCAAAAATCCATCCGTGCGGGAAAATGGCTCACCATTGATTTCCTTGTTCAAAAGCTCATCGCGTTTTTACCCTTTTTTATTCTGGCGCGTCTCCTCACGCCAGAAGATTTTGGTCTTGTCGCAATCATTCTCCTTGTTCCTCACTTTTTACAAGTGGTGAGTGAGCACGGACTGACCACTGCCGCCATTCAAAAAGGCGGCGATGTTAACAAATACTTAAATCCAATCTGGACGCTCAATGCCCTGCGCGGCGTCCTTATTGCGGGAGTCATGTTTCTTCTCGCTCCGTTTATTGCCAGCTTTTACCATGTTGAGGCCTATGTCTGGCCAGTGCGATTCGGTGGACTCATTGTCCTTATACATCACTTCACGAATATCGGAGAAATATGGTTTACCAAAGATCTAGATTTTAAAAAAGTCTTCCTGCGGAACACCGCCCGCTCTGTTGCCTACGCGGTTGTTGCCATCACGCTCGCGGTGACAACACACTCCTACTGGTCGCTCCTCATCGCTCAAGCCGCAATGCAGATAACTGAGACCATCGCGACATATGTGCTTCAGCCCTACCGTCCGCGATTGTCATTTCGTTTTGGATTACTGAAAGAACTCACGGGGTTTAGCAAATGGATTATGGGGCAGACATTTGCGGATCAAATCTATGGATTTGCGGAACAATCGATCGTCGCCAGGACGACAAATACCGCATCTGTTGGTCTCTATACCAAAGCAAAGAACCTCGCCTCCGTCGGCCCCGGATTCATCGCGTCGATTATTTCCATGATCGCGTTTCCGGCATTTGCTCGTATCAAGGAAGATCCAAAAAAAGTCCAGGAGGGGCTCAAACGCAGCATGGATCTTCTTTTTGTCGTCACGATGCCGATTATTGTGCTCATCCTCGCGGCCGGAGGCAAGCTGGTACTCATTCTTTTAGGCGAACCGTGGCTCCCAATTACCAACGCGCTAAGAATTTTTGTCTTGTATTTTACCATCTTTAATCTCACCGATATTTGTTATAAAGCGCTCTCTGGTATCGGCCATCCGGACATTAAAGTAAAATTCGACGGTATCAAAATTTCGCTTTCCATTGTTCTTCTTCTTATCGCCGCTCCGCGGTGGGGGGCTACTGGAGCCGCGGGGGCGCTCTTTCTAGGATTCTTTCCAGTCCTCGTTTTATCAGTACGCGCGCTCATACTGCGCACCACGGTTACCGCGTGGAACATTCTTATCCGTGCGGGATTCCCGCTCTCGGTGGCAATGGTTCTTTTGGTTCCCGCCATTATTTGGAAGGAAGCCATTCTTGGTTTTTCCATTATTTCGCTTGGCATGCTAGCGCTCGCCTACATCTTTTTCTACGCGCTTATCATTGTCGCTGTAGGGAAAAAATTCAATCGCGGACCATACAGCACGCTCCTTCTGATTGCGAAAACTGCGCCGCGGGTGTGAATTTACCAGCCAAACTCCCCATAAAAAATCCCATTTTGTATACATCGAAGCGCAGCAGGAACCTCGGGGACCATTGGTTCAGGCAAACGATCGATTGTGTGCCAAGAAAGTTCATCACACTTTTCCGGTTCTTTGTTGATTATTTCCCCTTCCCATGTGTCGGCCATCACGTACACATCGATATATTCTCGGTCCGGCCTATACCGATGCATAACATGAACAACCGCTAAACTTTCAGGCTTGAGCCTAATGCCGATTTCTTCATTCGCCTCACGAATGATCGCTTGTCTCGCGGTTTCATGGCCGTCCAAATGTCCGGCAACGAGACTGTATTTTCCATCTTGATATCCGGTATTCTTTCTCCGCATGCACAACACCTGCCCGTTATTCATGAGTACCAAGTATGCGGCAATGTAAATTTTAAAATGCGATTTCATATTCCCATGCCGTAGGTGATGTTCAATCACACGAACATCGTACCACACGGACACGCAACAAAAAAGTTCCTCCTTGCAACTCCAAAATTTTCTGCTACACTATCCCTTACCTATGCGCATTCTCGGCATCGAATCCTCCTGCGACGATACGTCTGTTGCTCTTGTAGAAAAAACAAAGGCGGGCTTCAAAATTCTCTCTGAAAAAACCGCGAGTCAAATTGATATTCACAAAGCCTATGGCGGCGTGGTGCCGGAAATCGCCGCGCGCGCGCATGCGGACGCCATGCTCCCCATTGTCGAGGAGGTTTTAAAGAATCAAAAAAAACCCGATTGCATTGCGGTAACCGCTGGCCCAGGACTTATCACGAGTCTTCTCGTCGGCGTCGAAACGGCAAAAACACTCTCATACCTGTTGGACATCCCGCTCGTGGCCGTCAATCACATTGAAGGCCATATCCATTCGGTTGAGCTGTCGGCTCTGCCGGAAGCCGACAGCCGGGTTCAATTTCCAGCATTGTGTTTAGTGGTTTCTGGAGGACACACGGAACTTATTCTTATGAGGGATCACAGCGACTACGAACGCATCGGGAAAACGCTCGACGACGCCGCGGGAGAGTGTTTCGATAAAGTCGCGAAGCTGGTTGATTTTGATTACCCCGGCGGACCGAAAATTTCCAAAGCGGCAGAAAGCGGAGATCCAAACGCCATCTCATTCCCCCGTCCGATGTTGGATCAAGACAATTTCAATTTTAGTTTCGCCGGACTCAAGACCTCAGCCTTGTATTGGCTCCGTGATCATGAACAACAAGAATCTGAACGCTATACGCTCAACGCCAAACGCTTGTCAGATTTTTGCGCATCGTTTGAACAATCAATTGTGGATGTGCTCGTCGCAAAAACACTGAGCGCCGCAAGCATTTATAACCCAAAAAGCATTCTCCTCGTCGGCGGGGTCTCAGCAAACAAAAAACTCCGCGAAACACTTGGCTCCGCGATTCAGCGTGAATTTCCCTCGATCACCTATCGCCGATCACCGATCACTCATGCCATGGACAACGCCGCGATGATCGCGGCCGCCGGCTCCTACGCGGCAGAGCGGGAATCCTTTACGCCATGGCGATCTCTTGCGGCGGATCCGAATTGGATACTGAACTCGCGGTGATTTTTCCCGGTCCGATCAACCGGGCAAACGCTGCTTCAGCGGCACGATCCCAGCGAATGGAGCCTTGAGTTTTGATCTTCTTCCCCGCGATCTCCACATACACCGCGTATACGCCAGGGTAGTCTTTAAAAATCTGTTTGATTGCCTCGGCGTGGATGGTGGCTTCTTCCTTTGAGATCGACACGCAGATCCATGACTGAGAAACCACATTGTTTGACTGCGAAAAAGATTGTGCAAGCGCCAGCTGATCGCGCACCGTCATCACTGTCTCTTTCGTAATCGGATACACGCGTTCTACAAATATTTTATTATCCCCGACTTCTTTTGGGGTTTTTCCCATCACAACAACCGCGGCGCCCTCTTTCCATGCATCTGCCGTGTTTTCAAGCGTTTTTGGAAATACCAAAAGTTCGAGCGACCCCGACAAGTCCTGGAGGGTTACAAAAAGCATCATGGATCCTTTTTTTGTTATTTTCTTCTTGAGCGCATCAATAATACCGCCAACGACAACCCATGAATCACGCGATTGGCCCTCCACGTCCACCAGCGGTGTGAAGCACCCGCGCAATGCCTCGGCATAGTCGGCGAACGGGTGAGATGAAACATACAACCCAAGCAATGCCTTTTCCCAGATAAGCTTGTCCGACAGCGTCGCCGAATTGGCTTTTTTCAATACAACTTGTTCATTCAGTGCGATAGAGGTTCCGGAGAATAATGAATATTGATCTTTCTCAGTGCGGGCAAGGCGACAGAACGACAATAATTGCTCGGCATTTGCGAGGAGAACCCCTCGATCATGACCAAACCCATCAAGCGCGCCGGCCTGAATCAAGCTCTCCAACGACTTTTTGTTCAAGTCTTTATCCTGTACGCGCGACAAAAAATCTTCCAAGCGCTGATACTGTCCGTGCATTTTTCGCTCTGTATAAATAACTTCACAAATATGCTCGCCGACGTTTTTGATCGCCGCTAATCCAAACCGGATTCTCCCCTTCTCGCCATGCCGAGAGACCATAGCGAAATTCCGAAAACTTTCATTAACATCCGGAGGCAGAACCTCGATTCCCATGCGGGAACATTCATACACGATCGCTGCAACTTTTTCCGCATCATCCGCTTCGGCTTGAAGAACCGCGGTCATGTACTGCACGGGATAATGCGCCTTCATGTACGCCGTCTGATACGCTACCATGCCATAACTCGCGGCGTGCGCTTTGTTAAACCCATAAGCGGCAAATGGTTCAATCAGCTGCCAGAGCCGTTCAATTTTTTCTTCCAATAATTTTCCATGCTCCCGACAGCCGGCAAAAAATCTCTGCTTTTGTTTTTCCATCTCTTCCGGAATCTTTTTCCCAATGGCTTTTCGAAATTTATCTGCTTCCATCCAATCATACCCGGCAAGCTCAATCGCCGTGAGAAGCACATCATCTTGGTACACGAGCAATCCGAATGATGCACCAAGATATTTTTCCATTCTTGGATCGAGATACTCGATCGACAACGGATTATGTTTGCGCCGAATGTACTCAGGAATCGATTCCATCGGACCCGGACGATACAATGCCACCATCGCCATAATATCATCAATGGTGGAAGGCTTCAGCTCTTTAAGCCAACGCGTCATGCCACTGCCTCCGAGTTGGAAGGTCCCCATCGTTTCTCCCCGCGAGAGCATGGCAAATGTTGGCGCATCATCAAGCGGAAGCAAATAGATATCGATGTTTTCCCCAGCAGTCTTTTCCACAATTTCAACCGCCTTTCCTAAAATAGACAGGTTGCGGATCCCCAAAAAATCCATCTTAAGAAGGCCCGCGGCCTCGACGGCATGCATATCGTACTGCGTCGTTACGCGCGTGCCACCGACTTCATACTGAATGGGAGTAAAGTCAGTGAGCGGGGTCGGAGAAATGACAACCCCAGCGGCATGAATCGACGTATGCCGCGCGCAACCTTCCACCTTCTCAGCCAATGATAATAGACGCTTAACATCATCATTGGTTTCGTAGAGTTTTTTTAAATCCGGCTCTTCTTTCAGCGCGCGAGCAATGGTCATGGGAAATCCTTGCGCGCCAAGCGGAATCAATTTTGCCACTTGATCACAAAAAGTATAGGCCAGCCCAAGCGCCCGTCCGACATCGCGCACAGATGCTCTGGCCGCCATAGTTCCAAACGTAATAATCTGCGCGACGTTTTTTTTCCCATACTTCTTTGTAACATATTCAATCATCTCCTCACGCCGATCATCAGCGAAATCCGTATCAATATCTGGCGGACTTGGGCGAAATGGGTTCAAAAATCGTTCAAATGGAATATTGAAGCGAATCGGATCAACGGTTGTAATCCCAAGCACGTACGACACCAAAGAACCGGCGGCAGACCCTCGCGTGGTTTCAACAATGCCATGATCTTTGGCATAAGCCACATAATCAGCAACACAAATAAAATACGATGAATACCCTTTTTTTTGAATAATATCCAATTCATACTCCAATCGCTCCTTCACTGTGGCTGACACCGGGTCAAAGTATCGCGATACGCCTTCACGCGCCCGGAGCGCCAATTCATCGTCTGCCGTACGGCCGTGCGGCAGATCAATCCCCGCAAAATGCCATTGATGCAGGGGGATCTCAATCGAAACGCGATTGGCTATTTGCATAGTATTTTCCAACGCCTGCGGCACATGACGAAATCGTGAAAGAATATCTTTCCCGGTGTTCAATGAACGATCGACTTGGCGAAAATCCTCGCGCTGCGTATCCGATACTTTCCAGCCCTCGCGAATGCACGCAAGGATGTCCTGCGCTTCGGCATCGTCACTCGTCGGATAATGCACATCGCGCGTGACTACGAGCGGCAGATTGAGCGTTTCCGCGAGCACAGTAAGCTTGGTGTTCACATCCATCTGCCCTGAAACGGCCGGATGATCTTGAAGCTCCAAATAAAAATACTCAGACCCAAACAGCGCGCGATACGCCACTGCCACACGTTCGGCCTCTACGATCTTTCCTTCTTTCAAAAACGATGAAATCTCCCCACTCATACAACCGGAAAGAGCAATAATATGCGCATGATGCTTTTCGAGCGATTCTTTAGAAAGCACTGTCTTGCCGCCTGCGTGTTCAGTGTGCGCCAGCGAAGTCAAAAGCATGAGATTTCTGTATCCGTCATAATTTTCAGCTAGAAGCGTGAGGTGATGAGCGGCTTCTCCAACACTCATCTCGACTCCGATAATCGGTTTAATTCCTTCCGATTTGCATGCTTCATAAAATTCCATTGCGCCATACATGCCATTGGCGTCTGTAAGCGCCAAGGCAGTCATCCCATGCTTTTTCGCATGTTTCACGAGAGCGCTCGGTGTGGCGAGGCCTTGAAGAAGCGAGTAATGTGAGTGAACATGAAGATGGGTAAAATCCATACCCGCCTATCATACCCAAATGGTTGTGTTCACCGCAAGAAGACGCGATCCCAGAAAAAATTTCTTTTCTTTTGCAGGACGAGGATACTGCTGGTAATAAATCCGCCAAGGAGGCCTAAAAACAAGTCGAGCATCGTATCCGGGACGCTGGGCTGTGTGTGTTCGCGAAAAAAAGTATCACGAATAAACTCATGAAACTCCCACAGGACCGCGATGGTTCCCACAAGCGCGGTAAGAAAAAGCACGTGCAGGGCGGGATGCAATTTCCCAATGTATTTTTTCTGCCGACAGATGTCAAAAAAGACCTCCATGCTATAGGCGATGATCACGCCGCCAACGGTATGCATTGGTATATCAACCCACGGAAAATGTTCATAAAGGTTGACGGCGCGATTGAAAAATTCATTCAATAAAAAAAAGGCTCCGGGCAACCAAAAAATTCTCACTATACCCCTCAACAAACGCATACTCACTTATAAAAAGTGCCTTACTCCGGTATTGGTTTTGATTCGTCACGACGTTTCTTCACTCGTGTTTCCACTTTTTTACTGATACTGTTCACGACGAATTTTTCAACAAGATTTGCAACCAATCCTGTCACTGTCCCCATGGAACCGGTAATCTTATCCATTTTTTCCCGCATGAATTTCATCGCGTCGGCAATGAGTTCTAATTTCTCAAGGATATTCTCCACCATGCGATTGGCATTCCGAAGTACACGGCCCGCTTGATAGAGCAACCAGCAAAGAAATACCGTAAACCAGAGAAGGCACAGCGATAACACGATATAAAGAAGATCTTGGCCGGAAGAAAACATATAAATAAATTAAGAATGAAAAATTCTCCTACACCGAAGTATACCACAAAAACAATAACACCCCCAAATGAGAGTGCTATTTGTCATTATTTTGGCCGCTCTTGCTTCGATCGAAATCCAATCTGCCGCAAAAACTGATCATACCATTTCGATTTTTTCGGTGGCGATTCTGGTGTGCCGACAATAATTGGCACTTCTCTTCTGGGTGGTGGTGAATCGAGTCGGCCGCGAATAACAGGAATCGACCTCCCTGCGGCAGTATCAGATAATTGTCGTGCTCTTGCCAGCGCCTGTTTATCTTGCTCAACCATAATACTTTGAGCAGAAAAAACATCAATCGGCTCATCTCCCGCTGGGAGTTCTACGGCTCTCTGCGCACCTTCAAATGTGATAGGTTCATCAGGAAGCAAGCCAACTTCAAAATCTTGCTTCGTCAATTCAACAGGTATCGTTCCCTCCCGTGTACGCATTTGCCGATAACGAATTGATTTCTCCTCCTCGGCCTTAACTCGCGCTGCGTCTGTTTGAATATCTTTTGACGCAGCATAACGAGCATCTCTCTTACGCATAACCCCCAACTCTGGCTTTGTATACTTGGATCTCGATGTTTCCATAATAAAATAAAAGAAAAAATACTTACCGTCGTATCTCAGCAAAAAAATTACTTACGAGCGCCTTCTCTATGTCCACAACTATTTTATCCACCTCGCCCGCCTCAAGCGTCCTGTCAGATGATTGGTACACGATATGAAACGCTATGCTTTTTTTGCCAGCTGGAATATTTTTTCCCTCGTAAACATCAAAAAGCTCGACTCCGACAATGAGTGGGCTTATCTTCTGAAGCGCCTCTACCACCATAATATGCGCTATTTCTTTCGATACAACAAATGCAATATCGCGTGTCACACGAGGATAGGGCGGGATTGGACGATAAAATTTTTCGCCACCGAGATGCGGCAGGAGCGCATTCAGATTCATCTCAAGAATTGCGACTCGGCTTTCAATCCCAAGCTTTTTTGCGACGAACGGATGGAGCTCCCCCATCCAGCCGATTGCTGCTTCGCCAACCAAAAAATGCGCGGCTCTTCCCGGATGTTGCCATGGCGGAACATCAATGTCTTTTCGGAAAACAAGCGAAATATTAAGCCGAGTAAAAACTCGTTGCATGGCGCCAGCAATGGCGTAAAATGGAATATCAGTTTCTTTGGCCGCATACGCCAGTCCCAAAAAAAGATCTTGTGCCGGCAGATCGCCCGTCATGTCATCCTTCACATACACATGGCCGGTTTCAAATAATCGCACGGCATCGAAGCGGTGGAGATTCGCCTCAACGTTCTCAAGCATGTTTGGAAAGAGATTGCGCCGGATATATGGCCGATCTTTCGCGATCGGATTCCCGAGCTCAAAATGATCCTCGAGATTGAGGCCAATCTTTTCCAAAAGCTCTGGTGAGACAAACGAATAATTATACGTTTCCGTGAAACCGCACTCATGCGCCAAAAGCTGTTTCATCTTGTATTCAAGAGTGCGGAGCGGATTATCCACTGGCGGTACAATAGAAAAAAGCGGAAGAGATGGACGGATGCGACTAAACCCATGGATGCGAATGACCTCTTCGATGATATCTGCCGGAATCGAAATATCTTTCTCGCTTCGCCAATTGGGAATGACGACGCGAAGCGCCTGTCCGCGACGTACAACACCAAACCCAAGCCGGATGAGAATTTGCTTTGTTATAGCAAAAGGAATCGACAAGCCCAACACACGCTCAACACTTTCCGACGACATGTCCACAAATCTTTTAGGAGTTTTTACCTGTTTTTTATCGACAACAGCGCTTGCCACCTTGGCATTTGGGCATAATTCAAGCATGAGCGCTATCGCCCGCCGGAGGGCCAGCTCCGCGCGCTCCACGGTCAACCCTTTTTCAAATCTGGCGGAGGATTCGCTCCTCAAACCAAGCGCATTTGATGTTCTCCGAATACTGCTGGCGTCAAATGTCGCGGATTCAAGAATAACCATGGTGGTTTCTTCATTGACACTGCTTTCCTCGCCACCCATGATGCCGGCAATCGCGATGGGTGCTGCGGTGTCGGCAATAACAAGCATCTCTTTTGTCAAGGCAAACTCTTTCCCATCAAGCGCTTTCAGCACTTCCCCGTTTTTTGCTTTGCGAACAACAATCCGTTTCGTCTTGAAATGAGACGCGTCAAACGCATGCATCGGCTGGCCAAGCTCAAGCATGACGTAATTCGTTATATCGACAATGTTGTTTATGGGTCGTACACCGCACGCTTGAAGCCGTGATTGCATCCACGCTGGTGAAGGCGCAACGACCACCTCATGAACGCAAACGGCCATGTAGCGCGCGCACAATTTTTTTTCTTCTATCTCGACAGACAATTTCACGCCCTTTCCTTTTGGTATTGACGGCGTTTTGTACGGCCGAACCGTTTTATTAAACAACGCCGAAACTTCGCGAGCAATCCCGACGTGCCCCCACAAGTCCGACCGATGCGAGAGCGACTTATTGTCAATTTCAAATACGACGTCAACAAAACCCAATGCCTTGGCGAGCGGGGTCCCCACTTTCGCCTTGATTCCCGACAAATCAAGGATCTCCTTTTCTTCTGTTTTCCGGTACATTTCCCCCAACCCAATCTCATCCGACGCGCAAATCATCCCCTCGCTCGCGACTCCACGAATCTCCACCGGCTTCAATTCAACCAAATCCCCTTGCCCATGCCACCGAACCTTCGCGCCAATCTGCGCCAAGGCCACCTTCATGCCAACGTGTACATTTGATCCACCGCAGACAATCTGCAATTCTTTTTTACCGATGTCTACCCGACAGACACTCAATTTGTCCGCATTGGAATGCTTCTCAACGCTCTTCACAATACCTACCACGACCTGCTCCAATCCTTGACCCATCACACGAACGTTTTCGACTTCAACCGTTGACAACGTCAACCGCTTCGCAATCTCCTGCGGCGGTATATTTTTTATGTCAACAAATTCTTGAAGCCATTGTTTTGAGATATACATAGCGATACCAAATAAACCTTGAACGAAGCTGGAGAATCTTAAAACTGTTCCAAAAACCGCATGTCCCCACTCTGCAAGAGTCTCGTATCTTCAATACCGTATTTCAACATAACGAGCCGTGACAAACCCATCCCAAATGCGAAGCCGGTCCACTCCCTTGGGTTCAATCCGCCTTCCCGAAGCACGTGCGGATGGACAAGTCCCGCGCCAAAAATTTCGAGCCAGCCTGTCCCCTTGCACACCTTACAACCTCTGCCGTCGCAAAGCATGCACGTCATTTCGCCATTTACTCCCGGTTCGACGAAGGGATAGAATTTCGGCCGAAATCGAACCTTCACGTCTTTTTTAAATAATCCCGACAAAAGCGCTTTAATCACGCCGACCATATCGGAAAAAGTAATCTGGCGATCAACGACGATGGTTTCAAACTGATAAAATGTGTGTTCATGCCGCGCGTCGGTCGCTTCATTTCTAAAGCAACGACCCGGATATGCCGCTCGAATCGGTGCGCCGTATTTTTTTAAGAGCCGCACCTGCATATTCGAAACATGGGTCCGCATCACCCAGTGCGGGTGGTCCTTCACATAAAAAGTATCCATGCTGTCGCGCGCCGGATGAGTTGGCGGGATATTTACCGCCGTGAAATTGTAATAGTCAGTTTCAAGCTCTGGCCCATCTTCCACAAGAAATCCCATTGACCGCGCGACTTCTTCCATGTCCCACCGCGCACGCGTGACCGGATGCATATGTCCGAATCCGGGAGGAAACTCTACCGGTTGAGTCACGTCAATGGCTTCGGCTATAGCAATATCGCTCATGGTCTTTCCTTCGAGCATCACGCGCTTGTTCCCAAGCTCTTCAAAGAGCTCGTTTTTCAAAGCATTCAACATTTGTCCGTGCACTTTTCGCTCGTCGGGAGTCAACGCTCCAAGCCCTTTCATGAGGAGCGTCAATTTCCCCGAGGCCCGAGAAAAATATTCCTGTTCCAAAACATCAAGCGCCGCGATATCACGCGTGCTCTCTAATGCTTCTTGAAATGATTGTTTGAGCGCTTCTACTTCTATCTGCGATGCCATAGTACAGGAATATGCTACCACGCAGTTCATCATCGAATCAACCCAAGCACATCGCGCCCGGTCACGACAACCACGAGGATGAGCAAAAGAATAAACCCAATCGTGTGCGCCGCTTGTTCATATTTCATGGGCACTGGCCGGCGAAATATTTTTTCAATAAGTACAAACAGTACGCGTCCGCCATCAAGCGCTGGAATCGGCAAAATGTTCATCGCCGCAAGTGAAAGAGAAACCATGGCAGTCACATTGATAAGATAGTGAATACCAAGCTTCGCGGACGCGCCAACCACTCCGGCGATGCCTACCGGCCCCGACACGTCAAACGCCAAGCCCTGACCCAAAATAAGATTCTTTACAAGGATATAGACCGCAACAAAAATATTACCGAGACCAACAATAGCAGAAAGAGCGCCCTGAGGAAGAGCGCGGTACCAAGGGTATCGAATAACTGCGGCATCGGCGAGCACAATACCAAGCTTTGGCGCTTCTCCTTCTATGAGCGGCCGCGGCCGAAGCGTTACGGAGCGTTCCTCAGTTCCGCGCCTCACCCGAAGCGTGATGTCTTGATCCCCATGACGGGAAACATACTCAATGAATTCCGAGCTTCCAACGACCGCGCGGTCATCAATAAAAAGAATTTTATCACCAAAGGCAATGCCGCCCTCTGCCGCCGGTGACCTTTTAAGAACTTCTTGGGCGACAACCGCTGGCGGCTCTACCACGATAGCGCCTTTGGGTATGCCGAGAGATACGTCTGTGGGGATTCCAATGGTAAGACCGATGCTCAGCAAAGCTCCCGCAAGAACGACGTTCATGCCAACCCCCGCGACCAGGACAATGATTCGCTTCCACCACGCCTGAAATCCAAAACTGTCCGATTGACCGGCTTCTTCACCATTTTCGCCTTTTATTTTACAAAACCCACCCAGCGGGAGCCAATTCAAGGAATACACGGTCGCGGGATACGTCGTAGGCTCTCGACTTTTGATCCAGACGATCTTTTTGGTTGCAGGATCGCGATAGAACCCAATAGCTCTTGGCGGAAATCCAACGCCGAACTCATGCACCCGCATGCCGAACTTTTTCGCTGTCGCAAAATGCCCCCACTCATGAACGACTACAAGCGTGCTTAAGATAATAAGAAAAAGAAAAACAGTCGCCATAATTGACATGAGAATAAAAACCGGCTATAATACTGGAATAATAACATAATATTTTTATTCATTCAACTCTCATGCTGTATGGCACTCTCATGGATCATTCTTGGTATTTTGGTGGTCGCAGTTCTCTCAGTCATTGCGATGTACAACGGCCTCATCCGCCTCAAAAATCGCGTCAAAGAGGCATGGAGCGATATCGATGTCCAGCTCAAACGACGCTATGAACTTATTCCGAATCTGGTTGAAAGCGTCAAAGGCTACATGCAACACGAACGACAGTTGTTGGAAAATATCACCAAAGCGCGCAGTACCTCCATGCAGGCAGAAGCGGCCGGAGATACCAAGGCGCTTGCGCAAGCGGAATCCGCGCTTGGCGGCCTTCTTGGCAATCTGCGCGTGGCGTTTGAAGCGTATCCGGATCTCAAAGCCAACCAAAACATGGCACAGCTCATGGATGAACTTTCGGATACGGAAAATAAAATCCAGGCCTCACGCCGTTTTTACAACGGCAACGTCCGCGATTTCAATACGAAACTCGAAACTTTTCCTACCAACATCTTTGGAAAAATGCTGAAATTTACCGCATTTGAATTCTTCGAAATTACTGACGCGAAGGAACGGGCGAATGTGCAAGTGAAATTTTAGACATGTACTCCCAAATCACTTCCAACAAACGCAAAACCGCACTTTTGATTGCGCTCTTCGGTGTTTTCATCGTCGGTATCGGCTACACGCTCAATGCCGTCTTCGGCTATGGCTACGAATCAGTCGTCGCGGCAATCATGTTTTCTTCCCTCATGTCGATCGTAAGCTACTACCACGCGGACAAAATCGCGCTGTGGTCTACGCGCGCTCGACGGATTCAAAAAGAAGATAATCCATACCTTTGGCGCATCGTCGAAAATCTCTGCATCGCGCAAGGAATCCAGATGCCAAAGGTGCATATAATTGACTCCCCTGCCTTGAATGCGTTTGCGACCGGCAGAAACCCAGTGCATGCCTCGATTGCCGTGACGACGGGGCTTGTGCAAGCGCTTGAAAATGAAGAGCTTGAGGGGGTGATTGCGCACGAACTTTCGCACATAAAAAATTACGACATTCTGGTCATGACAATTGTCGTGGTTCTCGTCGGCGCAGTATCGCTCCTCGGCAATTTTTTCCTGCGCGCGCGGTGGTATGGCGGAGAACGACGGAGTGGCCGTCGCGGTGGAGAATTGTCGGCCATTATCATGATCGTTGGTCTTGTTTTTTTAATTCTCTCCCCCATCATTGCGGAGCTCATCAAACTCGCGATTTCACGAAAGCGAGAATTCCTGGCCGATGCCTCTGGCGCGCTTCTCACGCGCTATCCCGAAGGCCTCGCGCGCGCACTCCAAAAAATTAGCGCTTCGGCACAACCTCTGGAAACTGCCTCGGCGGCAACGGCACATTTATTTATTGCCAATCCATTCAGAGGGAAAACATTTTCTTCGCTCTTTTCCACGCATCCGCCGATTGAAGAACGCATTAAACGTTTACGTCAAGCATAAAATCAGGCCCGGTCGCAGTGCGATCGGGCCGTTTGTTAAGGCGGAGGAACCGCGAGAAAATACGTTCCCGCGGACCAACCGCACTCTGTGGATCCACGATAGATGATTCTTTCGTCGTGGAATATTTCATGTTCATCCCATTCAGCAGCGTCACCCGCTCCCCGCACACGCCGCCATTTATATTCCTCCCACGAGGAGCGGTAGGCGAAAAGCGCCAAACGTTTTTTTTCACCACCGCCCCAGAGTGTCCCCAAGGCCGCGATCGGCTCTCGCTCACGCGGATAGCTTGGATTCTTTTTAAGAAAAGCGACAAACTCTTCGGCCGTGGCCGGACGGTGCTTCGCGACGCGAATGAGCCGAAGCGCTTGCTCCGAACAGACGGGGCCCGTGAATGAAATGAGTACCAACGTCGTTCGCCGCGGACCCTTGGGAACCGTGCTCGTTGTGACAAGCACATCTTTGGGGAAGACACCCTCTTCGCCCCAAATCAGATTTGACCCCATGAGATGAGACGCCATATCCCTGCCGTTGTCGGGTATATCGACAACGAACGACGTGTTCTCGAACTGAATTTTGACGTCCGGACATTCTCGAAAACTTGGGACAGACCGATACGGCGGCGGGCTGTGCCGCAAATTCACCACAGACTTCTCCGCGACACAGCCACAGAGCATCGCGGCGAAAAACAATTTTGCAACCAGCTGAACTTTCATCTTCCACCTCTTATTTTCACCGTATCATCCGAAGAAGTGAGCGTCAACAAAAAAGGATCCGCCACGTCACGAGAACGCCGAATCCTTGGTATCACTCCTTTACTGGGACGGCTGCGAACCGGTACACCAACTCACCGCTCTTCTCGTCGGATCGCTCCCAGCGAAAATCCAACGGATAACTCCACACCGGGCAGTAGAGTGACCCGGCAGAAAAGAATTTATCATTCTCTGGACGCACCGGATCCATTACCACCGGAAAATATTTCTTCTCGAGATCCGGAGGGTGGTGGCGAAAGGCGCCAAGGGTGACAATTGGCCGCAGATAGTTCGTCCACCGCCAAACATTTCCCAGCCGCGTGCGATCTAGATGAAGAAGGACTTCGATCACCGTTGCCGGACGAAGTGGCGGTTGATGCGCAGAAAATGCAGTAATCACTTCATCCGATGACACCGAGCGTGTCGCGGTAAAGATGTAAAGCGCCACGGTGGTCGTCTTCGTCGGAACAAAAATCAAATCACCATGCTGAAGCGTGAAATTACAGCAGCGAAGCAAGTCCTTTACCGCCCTCGCATCCACGGTGATCACATGACGTTCCTGCTCAACGAGTGTGGGCTGTGTCGAAAACAAGGCACCCAACGCCAGAACCACAGAGAACATGCTACTTCCTTCCTCCAAAAGGGAATCTACCAAAAATCATGGTTCTCGTCAACGAGCGTCGCCTTGGATAATACCGCTAACTTCTTTTGTCTTTTCTTGAACAATTCCTTTGGTCATCCCTTCCAAATTCAACCGAACTTTATTTTCCGTATTCGACGCGCGGACATTGAACCACCAGTCATCATAGGTAAAGCTCAATCCGTCAAAATCATAGGTGAGATGGTCGCCATAGCGACCGCGCAAACGGTCAAATACCGCTTGTTTCTCTGGGACAGAAAAATTAATTTCCCCGGAATGGATATATCGCTCAAGCGGTGCAATATAGTCATGCGTGGTTTTTCCACTGTCCGAAAATTCTTTAAGCAATTTCAACACCACGATTTCCGGCATCTCAAAAAATCCATGTGGCGCTTTGACAAAAAAATGTCCCGACGACTCGCCGGCAAATGCGGCACCAACCTCTCGCGCCTTTTCTTTAATGAGCGAGTGACCGACTTTGGTGACCACTGGCACACCGCCGGCTTCGGTAATCATATCCACGGTGATTTTTCCCGGACGAATATCGTAGCAAATCTGCGCCCCCGGATACTGCCGAAGATACACTTGCGCCAAGATGCCGCGAATAATCGCCGGGTTAATGGTCGTACCCGTATTGTCAATAAAAAAAATCCGATCAGCATCACCATCGCAGGCGATCCCGAGATCAGCTCCGATCTCTCTCACCTTTTCCTGGACCCATCGATTATTTTCATCTTTCAACGGGTCGGCCTCATGATTCGGAAAATTGCCATTAAGATCAAAATACAGCGGAACAAGGGTGCACGGCAGATGTCGGAAGAGTTCGGTCATAAGAAGCCCGCCCATACCATTGGCTGAATCAACCACGACCGTATACGGTTTAATGGTTTGAACATCCACTTGCTTCAATGCATAGGAAATTTGCTCTTCCAATACGCCTTCGCGGATGGTAACAGTGCCAATCCGTGCCGAGGTTTCAAAAACGCCGCGCTCGACCATATCGCGAATCGTCATAATCCCTGTATCGCCGCTAACGGGCACCGCATGCGCCCGAACCATCTTAAAGCCATTGAATTGGGCCGGGTTATGGGATGCCGTAATTTGGATGCCCCCATCATAGCCATAATACGCAACGCCAAAATAAAATGTGGGCGTAGAAGCCAAACCGATATCCACGATATTTACCCCTTGCGCGGTCATGCCGCGGATCACTTGTTTTTTAAGCTCTGGAGAAGACGCCCGCATATCCTGGCACACGACAAGGGTTGGCTGTTCTTTCCCAAGTTCAGCTTTCATAAAGTCGGCATAGGCTCGGCCAATAGCGTAGGCCAAAGCTTCTGTAATCTCTTCTTCAAAAACACCACGGATGTCGTAGGCCTTAAAGATGTGCGCTGGAAAGCTCATAGCAAAGCAAAAAAGTTTTGACGAATAGGTAAAAAAAGTATATACTATGTGTTTGAAACAACGCAACTATGAACCCAGAAAAATTCTTAGAACATTTCTCAAACCATCTCAAAAATGCGATCGCCCGGAGTATTTCCACTGCGAGCCGTTTTGGCAACGATGACGTGTTACCGCTCCACCTGCTCTACGCCCTCGCCGAGGAGCCGGGAGCATTGGCCGGAGAAGTCCTCAAACAGCACAAGGTAACCGGATCAGCGATTCTCGCGCGTGTGGAGAGACGCGAAGCGCATCGAGGCACAACGACGGTGCTCCCAGAACTCAGCCTTCAGGCAAAACGAGCGCTCGAAAAAGCGATGCTCGCCGCCTACGAACACGCCGAGCACCATGTGGGAACCGAGCACTTGCTTTTTGGTATTTTGACCCTTGAAGATCCCCTTGTTCATGAAGCGCTCCGCGACGCGGCGACAAACGCAGACGCAATCATGGATGATCTGGAAAACATCATGCATAAAAACGCGGTTGAAGATGAATTGTCAAGCATGCAAGAAGCGATCGAGCACTTCCATGGCCTGACGACAAAAAAAACATCGGGTGCCAAAAATGCGCAACAGAAAGTCAATCGCGCGCCAACAGCGCTCGATGTCTTTACGGTGAACTTGACTGCGAAGCAAGCGCAGGCACGGGTTGACCCAGTCATCGGGCGAGAAAAAGAAATCGAGCGCCTCACCCGCATTCTTTCTCGACGCACAAAAAATAATCCGGTCTTGATTGGCGAACCGGGAGTCGGAAAAACCGCACTGGTTGAGGGGCTCGCGAAAAAAATTGCCGCCGGTGACGTGCCGGAGATGCTCAAAAAGAAAAAAATCCTCTCCCTTGACCTGCCCCTCCTCATTGCCGGTACCATCTACCGAGGAGAATTCGAAGCCCGTTTAAAACAAATCATCGAAGAAATCGCGGCGCGAAACGACGTCGTCCTTTTTATTGATGAAATCCATACGATTATCGGGGCCGGATCAAACCAAGGGACGCTTGACGCCGCGAATATCTTAAAACCTGCTCTCGCCCGCGGACTCCTCCACTGTATCGGCGCCACGACCTTGAACGAATATCAAAAACACATTGCCGATGACCCGGCGTTGGAGCGACGATTCCAATCTATCCAGGTTGAAGAGCCGTCTCCCGAAGAAGCGATCGCCATCGTGAAAGGCATAAAATCGTACTATGAAAAATTCCATCATGTCGCCATTACCGATGACGCGGTCCAGGGAGCGGTTGCCCTAAGCGTCAAGTACATCCACAACAATTTTTTGCCAGACAAAGCAATTGATTTGCTCGATGAAGCAAGCGCTGCCGTACGGCTGAAACAACCCGCTCGTAAAAAAATTCCAAAAAATGTTCCCCGCGTGACACGCGCCGACATCGCCAACATTCTTGGCACGCGACTCCCTCTCCCAAAGGAAT
>JAHFIC010000009.1 GCA_023246555.1 Candidatus Magasanikiibacteriota bacterium | reverse complement strand
ACTCGAAGCAAGAATTGCGCGCGCAAATTGAGCGGGTCGGATTTGATATAAAGAGGATGTACACGGTGTTTTGGCCGGCGTTTTTTTTGCATCCGCAGGAATTCGCGCCAGCCCTGCAAGCACAGAAAAAATTTCCTATTCTGCGGCGCGTGAACGCGGCCTTGTGTTTTCTTAAAGCGCATACTGATCCGCTGTTTACCGCGGCCGGAGAGCTGTACGGACTCGTTGAAATGTATACGCTCGGGCGGTGGGTGGAGTCGCAGGGGTATGTGATTTTGGCGAAAACATTAGAAAATAGAAAATAGAAGCTCTTGTATTTGTATCGTGGATTGTGTACGCTCTAACTAACATGCTAACTAGCTAAAAAGCTAATCAGCTAACGAGCTAACCATATGAATCTTTGGCACGATGTGTCGCTTGGCAAAAACGCGCCGCAGGAAATCAATACGATTATAGAATGTCCTCGTGGATCAAGTAATAAATATGAGATTGACAAGGACACCGGGATGATCGCGCTTGACCGGGTGCTTCATACTGCGCAAGTGTATCCAATAGAATACGGTTTTGTCCCTCAGACACTATGGGATGATGGCGATGCCATCGATGTTTTGGTTTTAGCCACCGAGCCACTCCATCCCGGTATTTTGGTTAAGGTGCGGCCAGTCGGGCTCATGAAGATGGTAGATAGTGGCGAGAACGATGATAAGATTATTGGCGTACCAGTCGATGATCCACGTTGGGCAGGAGTGAAGGATATTGGCGATGTCAATTCGCATACCTTAAAAACCATCAAACATTTTTTTGAGACGTATAAACAGCTTCAGAACAAAGAAGTAGTCGTCGGCGGGTTTGAAGGATATGACGCGGCGGTGAAAGCAGTGGAGCGATCGGTCGCGCTGTATCAAGAAAAGTTTGGAAAATAATAAAAGTAAAATAAAAAACCCAGAAGCTCCAGCCCCGTCTGGAGCTTCTGGTGTTTGTTGCACGCCGAGATTATTCGGCCGCCAGGTAGAGCCAGCGGTAGAGGTCTTCTCCTTTGGCCTTCGGCCGTAGCGTAAGATGGATCTCTGTGGCCTTGCCGACCGCGGCGCTGCGCCAGCCGGTGTTTTTGATCATCAGGAAGAGTTGATCGCACAGCCCGAGAGCCCTCCTCTCTTCACCCCGTTTGTCCGCGAGAGCGACAGCGACGGCGAAGGCATCGGCTCGCCATTCGATGCCGATTTTCTCGTCGAGGGCAACGCTGGAGGCGAGAAAGATGGCATCCGTGTAGACTTCCTCAACCCCGCTCGTGAGCGCGTTCATGGCCGTTGCCACGTGGAAGGATACGTCGTAGGCGGTTTTCAGATGTTCATCTTCCTCCATGCGCTCGGAGATCCATTGGAGATTCTCCAGGAAATCACCTCCTTTACCCGCGATCCAGGTGAGCTTGATGCGATCGAGCTGGATCTGGATCTTCCAGAAGTCGTACTTTTCGTGCGAGGGACCATTGGTTTCGATCAGTCTCTCAAGACCCTTCAGGAGAGCGTTCGCTTCCCTGAGCGCGATTGTCTGCTCCCAGGGATCCTCTGCTCCGACCATGAGGGCATATGCGGCTTCGACCGCTTGCATCCGGCCGATACGCGCGATCTGGAAGAGAATCTTGAATCTTTCCTCGGTCGGGGTGTTCGGCGCGAGTTTCTGGAGCGCGGCTTTGGCCGCGGCGTAATTGAGCTCGCTTGCCTCCGCGATTCTCCCGACATACGGGAGAACTTGGCGTTTCTCGTAGTCGATCGCGCCTTGGATGCGTTCGGCCCACGTGGGGTCAATGGACGAGAGCTCGAGATTAGCTTTCGTCGCTTCGTCCAGAGCCATGGTCGCTTCCTTGGCGCGTGTAGCGCCTTCGCGTCGCAGGGCGCTTCCGAGGATAGCGCCGAGCATGGCTCGGCGCTCGAGCGGAAGCCCCGGGTTCTTGAGGGCGATCGCCGTCGCGAGTTGTGCGCGGCGCGGCGGCATCTCCCACAGCGCCTCGAGCACGTTTTGCGCCATGAGAAGATCCGCTTTTGGCGGGGCGTCGATGAGATGCGTCGCGAGCTCGTCCGGTGCCATGTCTTTGAACGCCGCCTTCGTCCCTTCGTCCGTAGCGAAGATGTCGAGTTTTTTTTCAGTTGTCAAAGTTTTTCTCCTTCTGCTCACCCCGGCGGATAACCAAGAATAAGCGGCTCAATTTAAGCAACAAATTAGGTTTTTGTCAAGGTTGAATTTTTTGCTTAAGAAACCGATCATTTTTTTGTTTAAAAATATTTTTAGCGTAATCGGAAAATAAAAAACCCGGCGTCGCAACGATGAAGTTGAGCCGGGCGGGCGCGAATTGCGGTGTCCGTGTATTGCGGATCTGAAGCGCGACGATCAGACGTCGCTCGGGTCGGTGTCTCCGATCATATGCCACGGCACGCGGACGATGGCGCCGGGCTGGCCGAAGTCGCCGACGTTGAAGCCGTAGCTCGGGATGAGCGCCGCATCGTCCATGAATGCTATCCCGTGTCCCGTGACACCCGGTGTGACGAGCTCACGATCACAGTAGATGCCGCGCGTAACAGCAATGCCATTTTCGGGGCCGGTGACGTAATAGAGATTTTGGTTGCGGTTACCAAGCCCGTACAGCCAGGGCGTTTTCGGCGCATACGAGATCGTCCCGATGTACACATGGATGTACGCACTCTCGTTAGAGTAGCACTCCACGAAAGCGTCGGTTCCGTTCTGGCGGCTTCGGACGACGATGAGCTGAGCCGATCGCGCCTCGCTGTAGGCGATCGACTCGATGTAGGCGGTGTTGTCGCCGCCGGTCAAACGGATCGGCCGATCTGCGAGACGCCATCGCGTGGTTTCCTCTCCTGTCGGCAGGAGCATCCAGATGCGGTCGAGCTCGCCGTTTCGCACGACGAGGATAGAGTCCGAGGGTCCGTAAGACACCGATTGGACTCGTTTCGCATCGCTCCCCGGCATGATCTCGGGGAAGATCCGCACCTTGTCGGTGCTCGGCGCGGGGAGGTAGACCCATCCGTCCCGAGCGATTCGACGCATCTCGAGTCCATCGGAAGTCTCTACGACATCGAACTCGATGAGCCCGGGAGAGAAATAATCGGTCATGATGAACTGATTCGGGATGGTGGGATGGGCCGAGATCGATCCCGGTTGGATCCCCATCATCGGCTCGAAGATGGCGATTTCGTTCATCTTGCTGTTCTGGATGAACGGGTTTCTCCCACTCGCGATCGAGCGAAACGTATAGGCCTCTGCTCGCTCGTAGGTTTCTGATTTGGTTGTAGTTGTCAAAGTTTTTCTCCTTCTGCTGGATTCTGGCAAACGCCGAGAAAACAGCGCCGTATTTTAGACACAAAACTTGACAAAAGTCAAGTTTTGGCATATTATTGGCAGTTCACGATTTCTGTCCCCATAAGGGGAATATGGATGGAATTTTTCTCTCTATATTCTCCGTATGGAGCACTGGCCCATACTGGGTCGTGAAATTTCCCTTGGCACGCCACTCAGGGCACGCCACAAAAGGGGAGAAAAATGGTTATAAGAAAAAAATCATTAGCATTCCTCCGCGCTAAGTCCAAGCGCGCACTAGCCAATCCGGAGTTGGTATCGTTCGCACTCATGGCTCCGAGTCCCAGTGCGGCCTATGATCTCTCGATCAAGTATAAGGATCATAAGCAAGATCTGGCAGAGAGCTGTCGTTATCTCGCCATGATTCGACGGGATTACGGCGATGCGGTGATGTTCGAGGAGATTGTCACTGCACTCGAGGATTGGAGCCTATCGCTTTTGGGCATCACGCTCAGAAACGATATTTACCACAACGTATTGCATGTCCTGGCCGCGCGGACGGCGAGCATGCGCGGGATGGAAGAACCTTTCAGGTATAGGAGCTTGGTCAGTGGGGATGTGGCTGGTGCGATCATGGATATTGACAAGGCCACCACCGAAGGCCAGTCGGGCCGAATGAAAAAAGTCGTGGCCGATCTCGTCGACTCCATCGACAACGAGACGCGCCGGCAGATCGTGGAGAGGACGTCTCAGGATTTCTTTTTGGCCGAAGACTTCCACGGCCTCACCCTCCTTGCCCTCGCGAACATCGCGTGCGACGACGATCCATCGAATGATGATCTAGCATTCGTCGTCGTCAACATCCCGAACCCTTCGGACGTCGATCACGATCCGACCAGTGTCTCTCTGAAAGTTCCAGAGTGGCCGTATCATGCGGTGGCGACGCTCCTCGAACGCTCGCCGACGATGGATGAGCTCATCATGATCGTCTGTTCCGTTTTTCGCGTCCCAACTCTTGGTAGCCGTCCCGATGACTACGCTGGCAAGGCATGGGCAGAGATCCGGAAACGATTGACGGATGACAATGGGTCGATCACACCCACCGATTTGCTGGCCATCATCGCCGTGAGCGATGATGATGACATTGCAAGATCGGCGAGATTTCTCCTGCCTGTAAGACGCCGCCGCCGCTAGCTAGCGCAACACCCCCCCACCCAAGAGTTCCGCCGGACACTCCACCCAAAGTTCCGGCCCTATAAAAAACAGCTTTAGCAGTAAGGCTGTTTTTTTGTTTATCAATGATTGACGGTAAGCCCTTTTTCCGCTATACTCCAACAACAGTAAATTCTAGCTTCTAGATTCTCATCATCAATATGGCCGGCACAAACGTCTCTGAACTCGCGCGCAAGCTTCGTGTCAATCCGAAAGAACTCATGGACATTCTTCCGCGATATGGTTTTGATATTGGCGCGCGCGCAGTAAAAATTGATGATCGCATTGCGGAACAGATTCAACGCCGTTGGCGTTTTATTCAGAAAGATTTAGAAGAAAAACGCAAGAAAGACCTTGAAGAAAAGAAAAAGAAAGAAAAAGAATTACGTCGAGAATCAGGACAGAGCGTCGTCCTTCCGTCCCTTATCACTGTCCGAGCCTTTGCCGAGCGCCTAGGGCTTCCGGTAACGCAAGTGATGACAGAACTTATGAAAAACGGGATTCTTGCGAATCAGAATCAAAATATTGATTACGATACGGCCGCCATTATGGCCGAGGAATTTGGTTTTTCTCCCGCGCGCGAAGAAGGCAAAACCGATACTGGTGAAAAAGAAAACGACAGAGCCGCAACGCTTGAAACCGCGCTTCAGCGAGCAAAAGACAAAGCGCCTCGGGCGCCGGTGATTGTCGTCATGGGCCATGTCGACCATGGGAAAACAACGCTTCTCGATACGATTCGCGAAGCCAATATCGCGGCCAAAGAATCCGGCGGCATCACCCAGCATATTGGCGCGTACCAGACTATGTGGAAAGATCCGAAAACAAAAACAGAACGCGCGCTCACGTTTATTGATACTCCGGGCCACGAAGCCTTTACCGTAATGCGGAGCCGCGGCGCCAAAGTCGCGGACATGGCGATTCTTGTCGTGGCCGCTGACGATGGGGTGAAGCCACAGACCGAGGAAGTCATCCAAATTATTCGCGCGGCAAAGCTTCCGTTTGTGGTCGCGGTAAATAAAATCGATAAGCCGGGCGCTGATTTGAATCGCGTAAAAACTGAACTTTCGAATCGCGGCATTCAGAGCGAAGATTGGGGCGGCGCCGTGCCGTTTGTAGAAATTTCCGCAAAACAGAAGCTCAATATCGACAAATTGCTTGACGTGCTTTTGCTGGTTGCGGATATGAATGCCGAAACAATTCAAGCAGATCCGCTTCTTCCGGCAGCCGGAACAATTATCGAATCTCATGTTGATAAACATACCGGACCGGTTGCAACCGTCCTGGTGCAATCTGGAACCCTTCATAAAAACGATCCATTGGTCGTAAACGGAGAAATTTATGGAAAAGTGCGCGCGATGCGCACTTGGGCGCATGCGCTTATGGATACGGCTGGCCCATCGGTTCCGGTTCAGGTGATCGGGTTCAAAGTCGCGCCCGAGGTCGGCGATATTTTGGATGTGGCGAGAGAGAGCACCGCCTCCATGATCAATGTGAAAGCCAAGCGCACGCGCCAAACCGGCGCGGAACGCGTGATTGTTTCCCGTTCTGAACCTGCGACGGATGAAGAAGGCGAAGAGAAAAAGAAGAGAACGCTGAATCTTGTCGTGAAAGCCGATGTGTTGGGGTCGCTCGAAGCGATTATTGGGTCTTTAGAAAAAATTCATCACGATGAAGTTGGCGTGAAAATCATCGGGAAAGGCCTGGGGAATATTTCTGAAGATGATGTCAAAAAAGCTGAGGCGGGTGGCGGTACGGTGATCGCGTTTCGCGTGCAGGTGCCGCGCGCTGCTGAAGATGAGCTTCACGAAAAACAAATTCCGTTTTTTCGCTACGAAGTTATTTATGATCTTATCAATTGGGTAAAGGTGGAACTTGAAAAATTGCTTGATCAGGAAAAAATTATTAACGACGTCGGACGGCTGAAAGTGCTCGCGATTTTTCGTACGGACAAAGGTGCGCAGACTCTTGGCGGCCGAGTGGAAGAAGGGAAGGCGCGGCCGGGTGTGAGGGTTCGAGTAAAGCGAAGCGGTCAGATTGTTGGAGAAGGAAAAATTACCACGTGCCAAACCGGTAAACAGGAGGTAAAAGAAGTCCCCAGCGGTTCGGAATGCGGTGTCCGATTCGAAGGCAGAGATCGCGTGGAAATTGGCGATGTGCTAGAATTCTATACAGAAGAATCAAAGACGAGAAAAATTGTTTTTCTCTAATATTATTCTATGGGACCAGAAAGTCATTTCCCGCACGGTGATGAAAAAATTCATCGCGAGTTGAGTGGCCGGGAGTGGGTTTCCCAAGGCCCGGGCGGCGGCGTGACTGAAGTTGTACCACTCGACACCGGCAGGCGAGAGGTGGTTGGCGGCATGACAGACGTCAAAGTGGATGATGAGGCAAAAGGAGGGGTGGCTGCGGACGCGGAGGCCGCGAATCCGAGTGATGCGGAGAAGATTACAAGAGAATTGGCTGAAGGACGAATGGACCGGGAGGCTCTTCAGATGATTGAGTATGTCACAAAAATTCTTCCACCGAACAGTGTTGCGCTCATTGAAAAGAAACGAGACAGGAGCGGCAATGTCGAGAGCGTCGGTCTTGATCCGCGGCGAATCGGGGGAGCGCTTGATTTTAATAATTTGACCACGATTGATTTTTTGATTTTGGATGGCAATCCAAAAGAACTGGAAGAAAAATTGCTTTCGTCAAAACCGGAGGATGCAGTAGGCAGCGCGGTTCAATTTTCAAAAGAGCGATGGTTCGACATTCCGGACTTGCTCGGCAAGGGCTTTACTTTGAATCACAAAGTCCAAGGACCAGATGGGGAGCATCGAATACATTTGCGGTTTCTCTCACCACCAGAAGGAAAACCAAATTGATCATTTACACATTATGTCCGAACACACATTTACCGATGCAAATTTTGACGCCGAAGTACTGAAGTCGACAACATCTGTTTTTGTTGATTTCTGGGCGCCATGGTGCGGGCCGTGCCAAATTGTCGGTCCTCTGGTTGAGGAGCTGGCAAAGACCATGCCGGCGGAGAAAATAAAAATGGGAAAGCTGAACGTGGATGACAATCAGGAAACCGCTGGAAAGTATCAAGTCATGAGCATTCCCACTTTTCTTATCTTCAAAAACGGGCAAGTGGCAGACCGGCTGGTCGGCGGCGTTTCCAAAGAGCGGCTCAAAGAGTTTATCAATAAGAACCTATGAACCCATTTGTCAACGCGATGCGACAGCTTGATCGCGCTGCCGGTATTTTGAAATTATCAGATAATATTCAGGATATTTTAAAAAAGCCGATACGCGTATTATCTGCACGCCTTTCAGTAGAAATGGATGATGGAGAGACGAGAGAATTTCAGGCGTTTCGAAGTCAGTACAATGACGCGAGGGGGCCGTTTAAGGGCGGTATTCGGTACCATCCGGGAGTGACGGAAGATGAAGTCAAAGCGCTTTCATTTTGGATGACCATGAAGTGTGCTGTTGTGGGATTGCCATTGGGCGGTGGAAAAGGCGGCATTGTTGTCGATCCAAAAAAAATGTCCGAAAAAGAACTCGAGCGCTTATCACGCGCTTATGTCCAGGCGTTTCACAAATATTTAGGTCCGACCAAAGATGTGCCAGCGCCGGATGTGTATACGAATGGACAGATCATGGCCTGGATGCTCGATGAGTACGAGAAAATTATTGGCGAGCACGCGCCAGGCATGATTACAGGAAAACCGTTAGAACTTGGTGGCTCACGCGGCCGGGACACGGCGACCGCGCAGGGCGGGGCGTTTGTGCTCCAAGAACTCATGGACAAATTAGGTAAAAAGCCTAAAAAAACGACCGTGGCTATTCAGGGATTTGGTAATGCCGGCGCCAACATGGCAAAGATACTTCACGATGCTGGGTATACGGTTGTTGCTGTGAGCGATTCGCGAAGCGGGGTATGTGCAAAGCATGGGCTTGATATTACCCGTGTTTTGGAGCACAAAGAAAAAACAGGGAGCCTTTCTGGGTTTGAAGGTGCAGATGCGCTATCAAACGATGATTTGTTGACACTCGACGTCGACGTGCTTATTCCCGCGGCGCTCGAAAATGCCATTACAAAAGATAACGCGGAAAAAATTCGCGCGGGAGTGATTCTCGAACTTGCTAATGGTCCGGTAACGCCGGACGCCGACGAGATTTTTTACAAAAAAGGAATCATCTGCGTGCCGGATATTTTAACGAATGCCGGCGGCGTGACCGTGAGTTATTTTGAGCAGGTGCAAAACGCGATGAATTATTACTGGACGGATGCCGAAGTGCGAGAAAAACTTGAGAAAATCATGGTGGACGCATTCCACGCCGTGTGGGAGAAAAAAGAAAAACATGGCGTTGACATGAGGACCGGTGCATTTCTTCTCGCGGTGGATCGCGTAGCCTCGGCTATGCGTCTTCGCGGTCTTTCATAAAAGAAGCCGCTGGTGAGTGTTGGTCTCGGCCAGCGGCGGTTGGGCGTGGTGTCGCGCGAATCATTTGCGCTTTTTTTGGTGGTTGACGACTATTCTTCTGACGGTATATGCGGAAAGCGCAAGTGCGGCCCCACCGGGAATAACGAACGCAAAGAGCGAAACTCCGGGGAAAAGCACGTGCGCGATCGCGAGAAACGTGGCGATCCAGACGAACGTCAGATAGCGGTAGACGAGTCGGCGCGCGTGGCCTTGCCTTCTCTCTTGAATCATGATTTCCTCCGCCATAAGCGTACAGATTTTTTTTCTGCGCGTCAATGTGCCTCCTTAATTTTCACTTTTTTCGTTCAAAATTGTCTTGAGACTGAATCAAAATTATTTTTGAGATGGGTTCTAGAGATGTTCTTGGAGAAATTCGCGACCCTGTTTGAGATATCCTTGGATTGTTGATCTTGGTTTTCCCATGGTAGCCGCGACTTCTCGTTCACTTTTTCCTTCGATATAATGCAGCTCAAGTGCTTGTTTCACGATAGCACCGTCTTTTGTACCACCAAGAACTTCAAACAGCGCGCGAAGTTTTTCGATTTGTTCTTTTGTTTGAGTCAGTTCTTCCGGCGTATTCGACGACTCTTCGCCGAGAGATGAAACTTCTTCGTATGCCGCATTTCCTCGCTTCTTCCGCTCATTGCTTCGGAGTTGGTCAATATGCAAATTTTTTAGGGTCCTCTTAAAGTAGCCGTGGTTCAGTTTTTGCAGGTCAATTTTATTTTCAACAATGGCACGAAGGAGTTTTTCCTGCATGTGCTGCATGAGGTCATCTGTGTCAGCGTTGTTTTTTGCCATGGATCTAGCATAGTGACGCAACTCATCTTCATGTTTGCGAACGAGCTGGAATACAATTTTACTTGTCTCGCTTTGCTCAGTGTATGCTCCTGGAATTTCTCCCATAGAATTATAATTGCGCTGAGTTGGTAAAGAGGTTGCGAATCACTTCGTCAATGTTAACCTCGTTGATGAGGAGGTCGTCAACGGGAAGTTTTGCCATTAGTGTTGAGGCGATGCGTTTGATATCTTTTTTTGGCACTTCAAGAACCACACGCTGTGAAGATTGTTCTTTTATCAATCCGTACGCTGAAAGCGTCTGCGCCTCGACGGGTTCGGTAAAAGTAACCTCAAGAATTTTGTGGTCGATATATTGGTCGATTAATTTTTTAAGAGCACCATCATACATCACGACACCGTGGTTAATAATAATCACCCGTTCGCAGAGCGCCTCGACATCTTCCATGTAATGCGACGTGAGCACAATCGTCGTCTTTTTTTCTTTATTATAATTTTTCAAAAATTGCCGGATGTTGTGCTGGGAGACCACATCAAGCCCGATCGTCGGTTCGTCGAGGAACAGTACCTTTGGTGAATGCAAAAGGGCTGCGACCAATTCACATTTCATCCGTTCGCCAAGCGAGAGTTTGCGAACCGGCACGTCGAGGAGTCTTTGGATATCGAGTATGGAAGTCAATTCATCGAGGGTCGCGCGGAACTGTTTCTCGGGTACCTCGTAAATTTCTTTGTTCAACAGAAAACTTTCCATCGCCGGTAGATCCCACCAGAGCTGGTTTTTCTGTCCCATGACGAGCGCGAATTGCTTTTGAAATACCGGCTGGCGTTTCCATGGCGTGTAGCCGAGGACAGAGGCTTCGCCGCTTGTGGGATAGAGGATGCCGGAGAGCATTTTCAAGGTCGTCGTCTTTCCCGCGCCATTTGGCCCCAGGAAACCGACAAATTCACCTTCCGCAATGGAAAAATTTACGTTTTTTACCGCTTGGGTAAAAAGCTTTTCACGGTGAAACAAACTCTTCACTGAATTCCAGAGCCCCGCCTGCTTTTTGTAGTACTCGTAGGTTTTGCTTAAGCTTTTGACTTGGATGATGGGCATATAAATTAATTAGATGCGCTTGAATAGTTTTTAATGGCAAATTGCCACAGGAGACGCGCGCTCATTATCATAACAAACGTCACTACCAGAGCGCCAATGATTGCCGTCCACGAGATCCGATTCAGAAGCGCTTCTGCCGGAACAATACCGAAAAAGGCGATCGGAAAAACCGAATAAAAAAAGTACTGGATCGGTTTCGGGAGGACCGACAGTGGGTAGCGGCCAGTCTCTGCCATGAGCAAAGCAAGAATCGTTAAATTGTCCATGCGCTGTCGCCAAAAGTTGAGCGTCATGATCATGGTTTTGACGCAGATCCAAAGAATGTTTCCCAAGAAAAGGAGGGTGATGAAGAGCGGCAATCGACCCCAGGGAATTTCATGAATGCTCGGCAGAAGAAAAAATAAAATCGGAATCGCGTAACCGATCGGATACACGAGTCCGGCGATATCAAGCTCGAGAAATACCATCAGAAATTGTGCGTCTACCGGCTTGGTAAAATACGGATCGAGCTTCCCTAGACGGATGTATTCTTCCAGATATTGGATCCGGCGGGCAAAGGCGTCGGCGATATGGACAGTGACATTAAATGAAAGGAGTACGAGATATAATTCCGGTTTTTTCCACCCGTTGATCGCCTCGGTGTGCAGGAACATGATTTCAAGAATCCCAACGGATACAGACGCCCAGAGGAGCCCAATCACAATGCGAAGAAGAAATTCCATGCGGTAGGCGACGCTTTGCGCCAGCCCGTTTCGGATGATTTGCTGGTAGACGCGGAGATAATGGTGGAGCTTCATATGCCGACAATATCAACTCTACGCACGCCGCGGCGCCAAATATACGCATTCAGTCCGCCGAGGAGGCCGAGCCATATGGCACCCACCAGGAATCGATGGATGACTTCTGGTGTAGTAATGGTATCAAGCAAGATTCGAATCGGTGTTTCAATGAGAAGCGAATAGGGAAGATATGATATTACGATTTGGAACGTGGGCGGATAGAGCGTTGTTGGCGCCACGTATCCGGCCGCAAATGCGGACAACGCCCACCACGAATGGAGCGCCCAATCAGACCGCGTTGTCCAAAATGATATTAGACCCAAGGCGCTGGCGGTCAAAAATCCTAAACCCACTCCGAACGCAAGGCTCGCAAGAAAGAGGAAAAATCGTGGGAGCGAGAGGTGCGGAAGGACGATGAAGTGCCGGGCAAATGGGATGACGATGGCGACAATCAGAAGGGAGAGGAGAAATCTGACTACCCTCGATCCTGCCTCGCTAAAAAACATAAACGCAAGGTACGACATTGGTTTTGCCAGATACTGCCCGATCGTGCCTTCGCGCACGTGTTTGCCCATGTCGTCCCACACGTACGAGAGTGTCAGGGAATCAATGAGCGGCATGAGGATAAAATAGGTGACCAGCATCGCCCGGGTGTACCCGCCAAGTTCCTCTCGGTTTCCGTAGATTGCGATAAAAATAAACGGATAGACGGCGTAGGTAAGCGCATTAATCACAATCCAAATAAAAAGATTCTCGCGCCACATGAACGCTTCTTTGATGTTGGTGATGAAGACGTACAGATATTTTTTCATACCAGATTAACTCGATGCGCTCGAATAGCGCTTCACCGAAAATCGCCAAAACGATAAGGCAAAGACGAGAATCCCAAGCGCAAAAATGAGAGCGTAGAGTATACCATAGATTGAGATTTTTCCAAGAAGGGTTGCTGTTGGAACATATGCGGCAAACGCGACGGGGATGAGGGTGAGAAAAAGCGTACGAAGCGATCGCGGGAGCGCGTCGATGGGATATTTGCCGACATCATTTGCGATGCTGAGCCACAAATCATTCACATTGTCAATGCGGAAAAACCAAAAACTCAAAGTATTCAAGAGTAAAAGAAACGCATAGGTCGTCATGATTCCGCAGAGGAAGAGCGGTATGGCAAAAATAAATTGCCAGATCGAAAAGAGATGTGGATAATACGTCAAAAATCCCAAAAGCAAGGCACCTTCGAGTATCAAGCGATACAAAGAAAACAGAAGCACTTTTTGCGTACTCACGAGAAACAGGGTGTTTACGGGTTTTGTGAGGTAAAGATCCAGCCCGCCATCGGTGACAATGTCCGGAATCGCGGTAAGATTTTGTTCAAAGAAAAGAATCATGATTTCGTCGATGCAAATCCAAAAGAATGTGAGGAGATAGACTTCTTCTTTGCTCCAGCCGGCGAATGATTGCGTGTGCTCGAAAAAAACATTGATAAAGAGAAAGAGCATTCCGATCCAGAGGATATTCAAAAAAAGTTTCATCCACGTATCGCCGCGACGTTGGGCCTGGTAGGAAAGGGCATTTTCAAGCAATCGTTTGTAGATACGGAGGTATTTTTTCATATCATATTCCTTGATCTATATTAGCGGCCTGACATTGTTCAACGACACGTGTCGGCGCCCCAGCGTGGCGCCGCACTATGACTCGGCCTCGCTCGTCCCGCCATCGGCGGGACACCATGCCCGCTCGGCCTGCGAATTGTCTTTTGGACAACATCAGGCCGCTTCAACACAGTGAACGCAATCGTTATTGTATTGTGTTGAGGCGTCGGAGAACACCCTGGATGGCAAATCGACCCCATCTTTCGGGCATGGTTCCGAAGCGAAGTGGAGGAGAGAAAATGGGGTCGCTTTAGCGAAGTGCGCACGCTGGGCGCACGAGCGGCCATACAGGGTGTTCTCCGAGCCGACTTGCACCGACAGATGAATAAACATATTTCAAATTCCTGCACCATCATACCGGTACAATCCGCGTCTCCAGAGTATCGCAATCGTCGCAAAAGCGATAAGCACCCAGAGGAGGGCAAAACCGGCGTGGTGGAGAATAGCCGCTGGCGGGATTTTTTCGAGATACACTTGCGCTGGAATATAATAGAGATACTGAAATGGAAGATATCGAGAAATCAGCTGTAATAAGGGCGGAAACAGCGCCAGCGGGGCAAACTGTCCGCCGAATGTTTTTTCAATGAGAAATCGGATTTGTTTCAGTGCGCCAGTTTCGGCAAGCCAGAAGGAGCCAAGGCCGGTCATCACTTCAAAGGAGAACGAAAGGAGGCGGGAAAGCATGAGAAAAAAGAAAAACCAGAGGAGTGTCGCGAATGAAGGCAGGATGAAGTATGCGGAGAGAAACACGCGCAGCATGAGGACCAAGAAGAGGGCAGTCAATCCGGAAAATACTTTGTAGCTGTTTTCTCGCATGAAGTGGTACACCAGATACCCATACGGTTGGACAAGCGACTTGCTGAGTGTGCCTTTGAGGATGCTTTCGTGAACATGTCGCGAGACATGGCTGGTGGCGCACAGACCAATGACGCCGACGACAATGTAATACGTTACTATGTCAGCGCGCGTGAAACCAGCGAGTGTCTCTCTGTCTCCATACAGTGCCAGCCAGAAAAATGGCAGAATCGCGACGGTACTAATGTCTACCAGCACCCAAACAATGACCCGGGCGCGGTAGGCAAACAAGCGCTGGATTTCCATGAAAAACATCACAAAATATTTCCGCATACAGGCCTATGGTATCATAGCAAAGTTTTCCTTGCTATTTCGGCTATTTTTGGCTACGCTATGTCCATATGGAACGATACGATCCGAAAAAAATAGAATCCAAATGGCAGGCGTTTTGGGAGAAAGAGAAGGCCTTTGAAGTGCGAGAAGATGAGAGTAAAAAGAAATTTTACGGCCTGATTGAGTTTCCCTATCCGTCGGGCGCTGGGCTTCATGTGGGGCATCCTCGATCGTATACCGCGATGGACGTGATTTGCCGCAAGCGACGTATGGAGGGACAGAATGTTCTTTTCCCCATTGGTTTTGACGCGTTTGGCCTTCCGACAGAAAATTTTGCTATTAAAACCGGCCGGCCGCCGGCGGAAGTGACGGCAGAAAATATCGCTAATTTTACGCGTCAGCTCAAGTCGCTCGGCTTTAGCTTTGATTGGTCGCGTGCCGTCGATACCACAGACCCTGCGTATTATAAATGGACGCAATGGATTTTTTTGCAATTTTTCAAGCATGGACTTGCCTACAAAAAGAAACAGCCGATCAATTGGTGCCCAAAGGATAAAATCGGCCTGGCCAATGAAGAGGTCGTCGATGGCTGTTGCGAGCGTTGCGGCGGGCCGGTCGAGAAGCGGGAAAAAGAACAATGGATGCTCTCGATTACCAAATACGCGGATTCCTTGCTCGAGGGCTTGAAAGATGTTGATTATATCGAACGCGCGAAAGTTCAGCAGAAGAATTGGATTGGGCGGAGTGAGGGGGCCCTCATAGGGTTCAGGGTTCAGGGTTCAGGGTTTAGTATTGAAGTTTTTACGACTCGGCCGGACACGATTTTTGGCGCGACGTATATTGTTTTAGCTCCCGAGCATGACATAATCTCAAAGCTCGAAAATCAAATTTCAAATCTATCGGACGTTGAATCATATATTGCCGATGCCAGACGGAAAACCGACATGGAGCGTTCGGCGCTGGGTAAAGAGAAAACAGGGGTGGAATTGAATGGCGTAAAAGCAGTGAATCCGGCGAATGGGGAGGAAATCTCGATCTGGGTCGCAGATTATGTCCTGGGCTCTTATGGCACAGGTGCCATAATGGCCGTGCCAGCGCATGATGAGCGAGATTTTGCGTTTGCAAGAAAGTTTGGATTGCCGATCAAGGAGGTTGTTATACAACAGATTGGTACACGCTTAGAGGACAGACATGAACGCAGAACAGTTCGAGGTATTTGTGTTCGAGATGGCAAAATGTTAATAACACAGGATAAACGAACGGGGACGAATGAATATATACTTCCGGGCGGTGGAGTGGAAGAAGGTGAGGGTAGTGAAAATTCACTTTTGCGTGAAGTGAGGGAAGAAACTGGATATACAAGTGCTAAAATTATTTCCTCACTGGGCACCATTGAGCATAATTTTTACCATCATTATCGCAAAAATAATCGTATTAGCACTGTCAGTGGTTACGTTTTTGAGTTAGAAAATGATGAGGTTATTCCGCGTACGCGAGAAGAAATAGAAAAAGGTGATTTCTTTTGGTTGCCAATACAAGAGGCGCGAGAAAAATTAAAAGACTCTCCTACCTTTTCTTTGGAAGTGGAGTTTATTGATCGTTTTTTAAAAGGTCACAATAATTTATTTTCTGAGAATGGAGTCGCCTTCAATTCAGATTTTCTCAGTGGCTTGTCTACCAATGAAGCAAAAGAAAAAATTATTGCTTGGCTCGAAGAAAAAGGGGTGGGGAAGCGACAAGTGCAATACAAACTCCGTGATTGGGTCTTCTCCCGCCAGCGCTACTGGGGCGAGCCGATTCCGCTGGTTCATTGCGACGTTTGTCGTGATAAAAAGTACAATTACATTATCATCCATGGATTTACTTCTAACTCACACATTGGATTCAAGCCATGGCTTGAAAAAGAACTATGTGAGCGAGGACATAAGGTTTGGAATCCCGATTTACCAAATACCAACACGCCAAATATCGATGAACAAGCACAGTTTATTTTGGATAACGCACCATTTCCTTTCGATGAGCATACCGTGCTGGTGGGACATAGTCTGGGTGGGCCTGTTTTGTATAAAATTCTCGAAAAAATAAAAAAATCTGTCGCCAAGGCAGTCTTCGTTGATCCGGTAATTTTTCCAGAATTCACTGATGTCCCTCGTCCTGAGTTAAATAAGAGTTGTGATTGGAATTTTGATTGGAAAAAGATAAAAGCTCATGTCGGAGAAGTGATCATTTTGGCTGATGCAAATTTTCCGGTGATTAAAAAAGAGCACTTGGAAGAGCTAGCGAAAAATATTGGTGGCGGTTTGCAGATAATATATCCGAATGTTCGACATTTTAGCACGAAAAATGATGCAATCACGGCCGAACCATTGGTGCTTGAGGCGGCTTTACCATCTGGTTGGATCCCGCTTCCAGAATCTGAACTTCCACTCAAACTGCCGAAAGTTGAAAAATACCAGCCGACAGATACCGGCGAATCTCCGCTGGCGGCGATGACCGATTGGGTAAACACCATCTGTCCCAAATGCGGCGGGTCAGCAAAACGCGAGACCGACACCATGCCGAATTGGGCCGGGTCGTCGTGGTATTTTCTCCGCTACGCGGATCCCGAAAATAAAAAAGAATTGGCTTCAAAGAAAGCATTGGAGTACTGGATGCCTGTGGACTGGTACAACGGCGGCATGGAGCATACTGTGCTTCACCTGCTGTATTCTCGTTTTTGGAATCAATTTTTATTTGACATCGGCGTAGCTCCCACACGCGAACCGTATGCAAAACGTACAAGTCACGGCCTCATTATGGGTCCGGACGGCGAGAAAATGAGCAAGTCCCGCGGCAATGTGGTGAACCCAGATGAAATGGTAGAACAATACGGCGCAGATGCGCTCCGTATGTATATTCTTTTTATGGGGCCGTTTGACCAGCCGGTGGCGTGGGACACGAATGGATTGGTGGGAGTAAAGAGATTTCTAGAGAGAATTTGGAAATTGCAAGAGAAATTAGTGAGACAAGAAGTTACAAACCCTCGTCTATTGTCTATCGTCCACCAGATCATCAAAAAAGTCACCGAGGATGTCGAGGCGATGCGATTTAATACCGCGATCGCGAAATTGATGGAGTTGTGCAATGAAATGTATAAAAGTGATTGGCTGTCGGCTGACAGCTATCAGCTCTTGTTGAAATTGTTGTCGCCGTTTGCTCCGCACATTGCCGAAGAACTTTGGAATCAGACCGGCGAGGAGGGGAGCATTGCCTTTGCCGAATGGCCGACATACGACGAGTCGCTTATTAAAACCGATACCGTGACGATCGCCGTGCAGATAAACGGCAAACTGCGCGATACGTTTGAGGCGGACGTAAACCTTTCTGAACAAGACGCAAAACAAATCGCGCTTTCACAACCGAATGTGGCAAAGCACCTCGATGGCAAAGCACCCAAAAAAGTCATTTACGTTAAAGGAAAATTAGTGAGTATTGTCTTATGAAGATTGACGAGAAAGGAGAAGTTCACTATACTGAACACTACTATGAGTGAAGATAAAATCTTTCAAAGATTTGATTCTATTGACGAACATCTTGCAGAACATGATAGACGTTTTGATGCGCATGATAATCAATTTGATTTTTTTGCAAAAAAAATGCTTGAGCATGAGGATCGTCTGACATCTATTGAGGAAAATATGGCAACGAAAGGCGATATTCGCGAGATCTCAAACACGCTCGATACGCTCGTGCGCTTGGCGCAGAAAAAAGATCAAGAATTGACCATGGTCACCCACGGCATGCGGCGCATGCAAGATGATATTGAACGAATAAAACCACTCATTGGATTGACCTAAATATGGTTGAAGGGATCGAAGCACGGTTCCTGTCGATCCTACACTCGAAAAGCAAAACGTTTCTCGCGTTTTGTTTTTCGTTTTTGGTGGGAGTGATCGTAGCCTCCATTGCTGACGTTTCTTCTTATTCATTTTTTCTCATAGTAATTCTTTCCGTCACTCTGTTTGTGCTTGGATTTTTTTGGAACCATGCAAACAGTCGTTTTTTTCTTCTGATGTTGATTTGTTTCTTGGGGGGAGCCATTCGCCTAGCGATGGCATTTCCGTCCAATCAACTCCCGCCACTTTCCCAATTTACTGGGTTTATCTCGGCCGAACCGGATATTCGTATTGGCGATGCGAGGTATATTATTGAAACAGGAGGAAAGCGGCTATACGTAAAAACCGGATTGTATCCGGAATACCGCTACGGCGATGTGGTTCATGTGGCCTGCACGGTTGAGCCCCCGGCCAAGGATATTGAGGGGTTTCGTTATGGCATGTACCTTGCTCGACTCGGTGTCTTTTGGTTATGTCAAAATCCAGTGATAAAGAAGATCGGAGAAGGAGAGGGGAATCCTGTCCTGCGAGCGATCCTGTCGCTGAAATATGTATTGCAGACGCGTGTGGAAGAGCTTTGGCCGGAGCCGAAGGCGAGTTTTATGGCCGGTCTCCTCTATGGCTATCGTGGCGGTTTGGGAGAATTGGAAGAGGGATTTCGCCGCACCGGCGTTTCCCACATCATTGCCATTTCCGGATACAATATCACGATCATCGCCACCATTCTTATGTCGGCTTTGACGTTCGTCTATATACAGCGCCAGCGGGCATTTTGGATCGTTTGTGTAGGAATTATCGGATTTACGCTGTTGGTTGGGGCATCGCCATCGGTCGTCCGCGCGGCGGTCATGGGGTTACTAGCGCTCACAGCCAAGCAAATCGGCAGGCCGTCACGGGCGATATATCTTCTGGTTCCGACTGCCGCGGCCATGGTGCTTCATAATCCGTTTATTCTCCTCTGGGATGCTGGGTTTCAATTGTCGTTTGCGGCAACCTTTGGCCTGCTTTCGTTCGCGCGACTGTTGGCCCCATATCTCAAAAAGGTCGGTTCAGAGACTTGCGCGGCAATTCTTTTTACTCTGCCGCTCCTGTTGTATCATTTTGGGCAATTTTCACTAGTCGCGCCTCTGGTGAATATTCTTATTCTCTGGCTCATCCCGTGGCTGATGCTTGGCGGCGCCATTGCAATTTTTTTGTCTGTGCTCTGGACTCCATTGGGATTTGTGGTCGCCTGGGTTGTGTCATTTGGTCTTCAATATATTTTACTCATTGTTTCTGGGTTTTCTCGTTTTTCATTCGCCGCTTTTGACATATCTCTGCCATGGTGGGGAGTAATTTTTGCCTATGTGCTTTTATTTTTTCTTTTTCGCTTCCTTGACAGGCGGCAGACGGGCTTGATAACGAGTAGTTTATGAAAAAAATTATTATTGCCATTCTTATCCTCCTTGCTCTTGTGGTAATCGTATACACGGTGACGCGGAAGGAGAACACAACAGTGTTCGGGCTGTTTTTCTTGATATTGGTCAAGGCGATGCGTCGTATGTTGCATTCGAGAATGGCGAAGATATGCTGGTCGATTGCAGTAAAGACCGCCGTGTCCTTTCTGCTTT
>JAHFIC010000037.1 GCA_023246555.1 Candidatus Magasanikiibacteriota bacterium | reverse complement strand
TTGGCGATGCCTTCGGTTCGAACATATTTACCCAAGTGCTCATCAGCATTGCCTATCTGCCGACAATCCAAAATCTGGTGACGGAGAAGCGTAACACTGAATCGTTCACTGGCTGGATCTGTAATCTTATCGCCGGGCTTATCGCCCTCTATCCTGCGTTCGTAGACAGGAACTTCCTAGCCGTTCTGTATGCTGGACGTACTGTTGTGCTGGTCACCGGGCTTATTGTTCTCATGACCTATTACGAACTCCGGTCTCGCTGGGGGCATAAGGTATGAAGCTTTTAACCATCCTATCGGTGCGCCACCGCAAGGCACTGGTAGGATCGTCAGCGAACAACTTGCGGTCCTATCAAAAACAACTTTTACGAAGGCTGTTTTTGTTTTGTGTAAATTTATAGAGACAAATGTTCCAACGTCGTCCCATACACCCCGCACAACAATTTGTGTCTCGCTTCGTCCAGAAAACAACAGAATTAAAGTCTATTCTTGACCATTTGTTACTTTCTATGATGATATATACCGGCCAACCAGAAGAAAGAGGGCATCATGCAAAACGACCCGACGGACGTACGGAAACTTATTTTAGCCAGCGCTTTCTGCATGCCAATCGAAGAGGGCGGGGACGACAAGGACTGCATCGTCATTTCCGTCCGGAATGAGTCAAAACGGGAAACTGAGGTGTACGTCTTTTACTCCACGAAAAAAGCCGGAGAGTGGCTGGAAGCCGCAAGGCAGGGCCTGCTGGCGGATTCTCGAAAGGAGCTGGTCGAGGCTATCCGGGGAGAACGTCTCCCGGATACTGACGAACCCACACTTGAACTCAAGGGCAGGCCGGCATTCTTTGTTGAACAGATGGTGACTGAGGTGTTGTCACTGGTGTTTGACGAAGAAGACGATGATGAAGGTGACGATGGGGCACCTAGCTCTTCAGAGTTTAATTAATCATTGTTCGTGTGAGGCGATCATCCAAGCAACCGTGGCGTCGAGGAGAGCACCAAAAACCACTCGCTCGTCACTGTGTCTATGATAATTCGTAGACAGAGTGAGGAGATTGCGAGTGGTTTTTTTTGCAGAGTGATATAAGCATCATTGACATTCACCTACGACGACGGTAATCTCTAAAGCGTAGGAAGGCAAACATGAACGATATCGATTCCGATGGTCTTTTTAAACTATTTCAGTTCGTCGCCAACCTGAAAGAGGAGGCCCGCGACGGTTGGAACAATCGAGCTTTGAGACGGAGAGTGCAAGACGCTGAGAGTGTTGCTGAACACAGCATGGGAGCGGTGATTCTGGGAATGGTGATCCCCCTCGTCATCGTTCGTCTCCAGCTCAACCGCGAGCGATTGATGGTCATTTTGGCGGTCCATGATCTCGAAGAGATTCTGACTCGAGATATCAACATCTACACCGCTATGACTGATCTAGAACGCAACCAGATTAAAGCCGCAAAAAAGCGGAAAACAAAAGCGGCCATGAGGAAAATTCGAATGGCTCTCGGATCTCATCTAGGGGAGTTTGTCTGCGCAGCGCATAAGGAGTACGAAGATGGACAGACTCCTGAATCGAGAATTGCAAAAGAGATCGATAAGCTAGAAGTGGCGCTACAGGCATGGCACTACTACCAGCGGGGACATAAAATTGATCCTCGAGAGTTCTACACTAACTCTATGGAAAAGTTGGCGACCATCGAACTCATCAAATTCATGGAAAAACAACTCAAGCCGCGGCTGCCGACCGAAGCTCAAGTCAAGGCAAGGTTTAAAACAGCGAAAGTGATGAAATCGCATGCTGCCAAACAAAAGAGATCCAGATGAGATTGTCAAAAGCTGATCTCGCTCCCCCCTCTCACTGGCGTACGACCGCGACGCCTTTTGGGAAAGCAAGTACATCGCGGTCCTATCAAAAACAGCTTTTACGAAAGGCTGTTTTTGATTTAGTGAACAATTATAAAATACCATTGTGATGTACTATACTAAGCGATAGACTCAAGTAATGAAAAGTTAGTCTGAAAAGCTAAAAAGAAACCTTAAGCGCATTAGAAAATAAAAGGGCTTATCGCAAGGCGATATTGCCCGATCACTTGAGATTTATCAGTACGATTGAAAATTAAAAAACAAACCCTATGCTTGCGACTATCGCGAAATTGGCAAAAGCTCTCCGCGTTTCAAGCGATGAGCTTCTCAAATAAATATGGAAACAATAAGCACAAATAACTCGCAGTCAGAAATAAAAGCTGCTCTCTTTATATCAATCCTGCAAGCGCTACTGAAAGGGTTTTCAGTATTTTATTTTCTGCTTTTGCCGATTCTTTATGCCGCAATGGCAATAACGGCAGAACAACTTGCTTACATTGGCGCTTTGTTGATTGTGGGAATTTTGATTGGGGCATTGGCCGTGACCTATAGGCTCCATGTCCATCACAAAGCACGTATACTGCAAACATCCCTTGCACTTCTCTTCGGTTCAACCATCTTACTTTTTTGGACCCATAATCTTTTTCTTCTTGCAACTGCATATATCTTGATTGGTCTCGCAACTGGTCTTGGAATGTCAACAATAAACGCGCTCGCCGCGCAATTCACGACGAAGGGAAAACGCTATAAAGCGCTCGCAAAAATAGCGATGCTTACGGACGTTGCTCGCATTATTTATCCGCTTGTTACCGGTGCGATTTATGTAGCAATTGGATTTGCCGGGCTTATCTATTTTGCACTTTTGACAGTAGTGGTATTTGCTACGTTCATTTATCTTTTCACACGCTCGCACCACATTGACGAAGAAGCCGAGGTTTCAAACAAAAATGATATTTCGGCAGGAGCACCTATCCGCAGGAACAAGCCATTTTGGTTTGTCATAGGACTAGAGTTTTTTGATTCATTCGCAAGCTCACAGCTTTTCGTATTTCTTCCAATTCTACTTCTTTTTAAAAATTTCAGCATTGAGGACGCGCTCATTACGCAGTCGGTGGTATTTTTGGGTTATCTGAGTGGCAGATTGTTCGTTAGCTTCCTTGCCCATAGATTCAACGGCTTTATCGCCGTTGGTCTTGCAGAAGTTGGCATGATTATTACAATCATTCTTTTACTCGTTATTCCTCCCTCAAATGTTCTCTACGGACTTTGTTTTCTGCTTGGTGTTTTTTCGCGTGGAACATCGCCCGTTATTAAGGCGTTGGCATTTGATCGACTTGAGCCACTGCAAATGCGGCGTGGTTCCGCAATTCATGTGATTGGGGGTGATAGCGGGAGTGCAATCGCGCAATTTGTTTTCGGATTGTTATTGGCATGGTTAGGCGTAGTAGCGCCATTTGTTGCTTCAGCGATTTGCGCTGCGATTGTTGCGATAGCATGTTTTTTTTACCGAAAGGTAATTCCAATGGAAAAACAAATTGTGTGATGGAGCCAACATGTCACCGCAAAAATAAAACCGCCTGTTGATCTACGACAAGGATATCCGTCGAATCGCGTCTCTCCCATTTTTCATTCGTCTAAGCTCCTTGATTGTTCATCCACCTGATGAACAGCGATAAGTCACATCGATTACCCATCTCCTCTATCTCCGAATGCTTCGAAAATAAAGGAAATGGGCGCGTTCCTTATGGGTAGAGAACGCGCAAAAGAACAAAATTTTCAAACTGGTTCCGGCTACGAACCGGTGAGCTCAACGAGAAAATCGTGGCTGGCGGCGATTTCCGCCTTGAACTCGTCCATGCCATCCGCGGTCTCATAGAAGCGGATAAGTCGGTCGAAAAAGTGACGGCGGTACGCGGTATATCCCGCCAGGATCTCTGCCGGAACTTCCGCAAGCTCCTGCTTCAGAGAAGCAAGGCAGCGGCCCTTCTGCCCAACGAGAGTCGTGAATTCCCGAACCTCATGGGCGATGATGTGAGGACGAAAGTGCTCCGGCACATCCTCCGAGGCGAAGAGAAATTCGCCTTTCGGAAAACCTACGAACCCGGGGAGTCTCGGCTCGAGGTTCCGAGACAGGATGTGAACGATGTAGGTCGTCTCGTCCACAACGACTTGCGAGTTTGTAAGGATCCATTTTTTTGCCCATTCGGGCACAATTGTAACGTGTCGCATTGAGCTCGATATACCACAATTTCAACATTGTGTCAATCCCAACTTGACAAAAATGGCCTATTTGTGATAAGAAGCGTCCAGACGGACCCGTCCTCTAGATCAAGAGAGACGCGGTCCGCAAAGGAGAAGGAAATGACTTCATTGTTGGAATCCTCCACCCCCACCACGAACGGCGCCGCCACTCCGACGCCGGAGGCGGTGCCCATCCAGCCGAAGAACCTCACCCAGCGCGAACAGGAAGTCTTGGTTCGGATCGCCGAGGGCGACACGAACCAAGAAATCCACGAACGGCTCCACATCAGCGTGAAGACGGTGGAAGCCCACCGGGCGTGGATCTTCAAGAAGGTCGGCGCCAAAAACGCCGCCAACCTCGTTCTGCTGGCCGTCCGCCACGGCCTGATCAAGCCGTAAACGGCCGACCCAAAACACAGGAAAGGGACGCACGACGCGCGTCCCTTTCCACCCAACTACACCACCGAACGGTGGATTTTTTTATTCCACCGCTCGCACCTCAAGGATATTCAGATGCTCTGGCGAGCCATCTGGCTCGCCGGCCACGACGACGACCGTGTCACCAGCGCGTAATTTTTTTTCTTGTTTGAGTTCTGTCAAGGTCATATCAATCATGGCTTTGAGCGATGTGTGCCGAGCAAGCAAACGCGGAACCACCCCCCACGACAAATTCATCTGGCGTGCCGCACGCACTGAACTTGTGGCCACATACACCGGTTTCTCCAATCGATATCGACTTAAAAGCCGCGCAGTTTCTCCGCTCGCCGAAGCAGAGAGGGCTGCTGTCGCGTCTACTTGCTCGGCCAAAAAACGTGATAATCGAGAAATCGCACGACCTGCCTCTCCTGCCGCTCCTCCCGTTTCGACCGGCGAAATCGGCAAATTATCAAACCGAGATTTTTCCGTCTCCACAATCACTGCCGTCATCGTCTCCACCGCCTCAACCGGAAATTTCCCAGTTGCGGTTTCGTTCGAGAGCATCACGGCATCCGTGTGATCGATGACCGCGTTCGCGACATCGGATACTTCCGCGCGCGTCGGGTGCGGATGTTCTTGCATGGAATCAAGCATCTGAGTTGCCACAATGACCGGCTTCGCCGCGGCGAGCGCCTTGGCAATCAATTCTTTTTGCACAATTGGAACATCTTCTGCCGGAATCTCAACTCCCAAATCGCCCCGCGCCACCATTATCCCATCTGCCGCAGCGAGAATCGGACGAATGTTTTCAATCGCTTCTCGACGCTCAATTTTCGCGATGATCGCGATCGGCTGATCGGGCTTCTTTTTTAATGCGCGCTCGGCCGCGCGGATGGACGATCTCGCATCGAGAATATCCTTCTCACTCCGCACGAACGACAATGCGATCATGTCCACGTCATGAGCCACACCAAAGGCAAGGTCTTCTTTGTCTTTTTCTGTCATCGCGCGCACCGCAAGCGTTGAATCCGGTACATTGATGCCTTTATGTGAAAAAACGGCACCCCCCGCGATGACCTCTACCGTGATCCGAGACCCAGAAACGCCAGTAACACGTGTTTCAATTGTGCCATCGGCAATAAGCAATCGGTGTCCTTTTTTCAGAAACCGGTGCAATTCGTGATAATCGATGGGAATAATCTCATCGCGATATGCTGATATCGCCGTATCAAACTGAACGTTCGACCCAGCTTTGAGCGTTACGCCAGAATCCGGCAGCACCCCAACGCGAATTTTCGGACCTTGCAAATCCTGAAGAATCGCGATTGTTTCCCCGGTTTCTTTTTCTATTCTCCGAAGAAGCAAGATGAGTCGCTCGTGGTCTGCATAGTCCCCGTGAGAAAAATTCAGTCGTGCCACATTCATGCCGGCCATGGCCATTGCGGTAAGTGCCTTATGCGTCCCACATGACGGCCCAATCGTGCAGACAATTTTTGTTCGTTTCATCATATCCGCATTCTTACCGCAGAGACCGAAGCATGGTATTCAACTGCTCCGGATCCATGCGATCCAGAATTTCATCAATCGCAGTCTTCGACTGACCTTCCAGCATTGGCGACACGCCGCTCACATTCCCGGCAGCGCCGAGAATACTTCCATACTGTTTCCAAAAGTCACGAAGAAGCGGCGGAAGATATACAAACGCGAAAACAAGAGGGATAAGAAAAATCACAAGACGAAGATAACTGCCCACCGTCGAAATAAGGAGGCGACGTTTGATGCTGTGGACGTCTTTCGCGATTGTCTGAAGCATTTTTTCATGACTGGCAAGCGCCTCTTGAACGGATTTTTCCGCCATATTGATTGATAATTATCTCTTTTTTTGTCCGCGAAGCGAACGAATTTCATTTTGAAATTTTTCCACATCCTCAAAAGCGCGATAAATCGAAGCGAATCGAATATACGCGACCGTGTCGAACTTGCTCAAATGTTTCATCACAATCTCGCCTACTTCGTTGCTCGTAATTTCTCGTTTTTTCTTTTTTTGAATATCACGCTCGATGCTGTGAATCAAACGTTCAAATTTTTCCTGGGTATACGGACGTTTGGTCAGCGATCGAAGGAGTCCATCAGTAAGCTTCGAACGGCTGTATGCCTCGTGCCGCCCGTCTCGCTTCACAATGGTTAGGTCCAAAAGCTCCAGCTCTTCTGTGGTAGAGAAACGATAACTGCATTTATCGCACTCTCGACGACGGCGAACGGTCATCCCGTCCTGCGTGAGTCGAGAATCCACCACATGGGTTTCTCGATGACGACAGATAGGGCAGTACATATAGCCCCGGTAGTATACCTTATAACCCCATCTTTTTCCGAATAAATGCTGGAATTTCCAAATCTTCTTCTCCATCCGCCGTATTCGCGGATAATGGCGCCGATGTGCTCTGATGTGATTTCATATCAATAACCGGCTTCGAAGAAAACACCGGAGCTGTATCTTCTGTCGTTCCGGAAAGTGCGGGCTCCTCCTCGGTACCAATCAACGGCTTCGCAAATTTTTTCTTCGTAAACAATGCCGAAGAGGAGAAGCTTTTTTTGGGTGGCGTTGAGAACCCATTCGCGTCTTCCAATGCGTGAGGAAATACCCGATCTCGATCTTCAAACCCGGTGGCAATAACGGTAATTCGAACATCCTCTCCCATAGACTCATCAATCACCGCGCCAAAAATGACCCGAGCATCCGCATCGGCAGAACCGGTAATAATTTTTGCCGCTTCCGACACCTCATGCATGCCGAGCGATGATCCGCCGGTAATAGTAAAAAGAATACCGCGCGCGCCATCGATAGAAAGGTCAAGAAGCGGGCTCGAAATAGCGGATTTTGCGGCCTCTGCCGCCCGCGATTCACCGCTCGCCGTACCAATACCCATAAGGGCAGAGCCGGTATTTTTCATAATTGTTTTCACGTCAGCGAAATCGACGTTGATGAGTCCAGGAATGGTAATCGTTTCAGAAATACCTTGAACGCCCTGGCGAAGCACATCGTCCACAATCTGAAATGACTGAATGAGCGAGGTTTTTTTATCAATAATTTGAAGCACGCGGTCGTTGGGGATCGTAATAATGGCGTCGACATGTCGGGATAATTCATCATGAGCGGCATCAGCGATTGCTTTTCGCTGCGGACCTTCAAACGCAAACGGCTTGGTGACAACAGCGACAGTAAGGACACCCATGTCGTGAGCAATCGCGGCAACAATCGGCGATGCACCAGAACCAGTGCCACCACCAAGGCCGCAAGTGATAAATATCATGTCTGTATCTTTGAATGCTTCGCGTATTTCGTTTTGCGCCTCTTCGGCGGCATGCTTCCCTTTCTCTGGATCCATGCCAGCACCCAGCCCTCGGGTCAGAGTCTTTCCAATATGCAATTTATGCTGAGCGCTATTGTGATGAAGGGCTTGCACATCTGTATTCATCGCCCAAAA
>JAHFIC010000008.1:3079-21358 GCA_023246555.1 Candidatus Magasanikiibacteriota bacterium | reverse complement strand
TGTCCGGCGTCGCCGGTGCAGTACCAATTTGATCCGGTTTTGACCCTCGAGACTAGCGTCCTTGGTACGGAGCATATGCTCAATCTCGCTCGGCGCACCGGGGCGCGACTTCTTTTTACATCAACCTCGGAGGCCTACGGCGATCCTCTTGAACACCCGCAAAAAGAATCATATTTTGGCAATGTCGACCCGATTGGGAAACGCGCGTGCTACGACGAAGGGAAACGCGCGGCAGAAACTTTGTGCAAGGACTATCGCGAATCCTTTGGCGTGGACGCCCGCATCGTTCGGCTCTTTAATACCTATGGCCCGCGCATGATGTTCAACGACGGACGCGTCTTATCGAATTTTATTTTACAGGCATTGCTTGGCGAACCAATCACTGTCCATGGAGACGGCGTGCAGACGAGGAGCTTCCTTTATGTTGACGATCTTCTCCCCGCATTGGAGAAGCGTCTAGAAATTGAATCTGATGATTGGCGTCCTGTGAACCTCGGTAACCCTGACGAGCGTCGGATTATTGATTTGGCGCTCATGGTCAAAGAAAGAACAACATCCGAAAGTGCGGTGACGCACCTGACGCCCGAAGATGTTCCGAATCGAATGGGCGATCCGCAACGAAGATGCCCGGATATCTCTCGCGCGAAAGTGCTTTTGGGATGGGAGCCGACAACAGTATTCAGCGAAGGACTCGATAAAACAATTGCGGATTTTCGACGCCGGCTGGAAAAACGTCCGCATGTGATTGTGTTTGGCACGAGCTACGGACTTGTGAAAGGTCCGGCAGAGCAGGCCGTCAAAGAAATTATCGAGCGTCTGCCGGGCTGGGAATTTGATATCCTTGCCGCCAAAATAGATCCGCAGTTACCCCTACAGTCGCACGAAGGGCGCGTGCATGTGTACCGCTTCGGACGCGGGAAAAACGTTGACAAATTTTTGTTTCCTTTTCATGCCGCATGGTTTGCCAGAACGCTTCACCACAAGCACCACTATCAGGTTGCCTGGGCGATTATGGCAAGCTATGGGGCGCTGGCGGCGACGCTATTTTCTTGGGTATTGCGCACTCGCGTGCCGTTCCTGTTGTCTGTCTATGAGGGGAATATTGAAGAGAAAATGCTTCGGCGCGGGAAGTGGCTTTCGGTGTTTTATCGGATCGTTTTCCACCACGCTCATCGCTGGCAGGTGGTGGGGCAGATGACTGAATTACAGCGCGCCTGGCTTGAAGACGAACGACATGTCCAGGCGGTACAATTACATACCGATCCTCGGCTCTTGGCAAAACGCACAAAGGAAATGTTTCAGGAATTGGAAATTCTCTCAACTCGGCTATGACGCTCCAGAATGTTGATCGCCGGCTTCTCTGGATACTCGCGTTTGCTGCCTTTCTTATTTTTTTTCGGCTGTCTCATGTGGACATGGTGGGAGACGATGCCCATTACAGCGTTCGCGCTGTCGGACTTGCCGATTTCATGTTTGGTGATGATTATTTTCAATCAACGCCGCTTCATTGGTTTGAGGCGACTCCGTGGTGGTCGCACCTGTCATTTCACGATCATCCGATACTGCTTTTTTTAATTCAACATATTTTTTTATCCCTGCATGAGAGTATTTTTTTTGCCAAGCTTCCGTACGCGCTCATGGGGCTTGGATCAATCGTGCTCATCTTCCATGTCGCCAAGCGTCTGTATGGGAATGATGTCGGCCTCCTCTCCGCGGCGCTTCTTGCGGTGAATGCCCATTGGATATGGGCGAGTCGTGTTTCGTATATGGAAAGCGGTGTGATTTTTTTTCTTCTCTTGGCGATGTATGGGTACCTTCGTTTTCTTGAACACCCGGCCCGTTATTGGTGGTTGTTTGGCCTGACACTCGGGCTCGCACTTTCGACAAAGTTCACGACACTATTTTTTCTTCCGATGATTGGCGTTCATTTGGCTCTTTTCCATCGTGAGATGTTTCGGAGCAAGTATCTGTACGGCGCTGTCGTTCTCGCGCTTGTCATCCTTTCACCGACGATTCTCTATAATATGTTTATGTACGAGACGCGCGGACATTTTTCTCTCCAGTTCGCTCGTCTCTTGGGGCAGCGGCACCCGTGGCGTTTTGGTGGTATCCTGCGTTCAGGATATGGAAGGTCGCTCCTCATGATCGCGGAAAATCTTGGTAAACTGATTTCTTGGCCATTTATAGGTGCCTTTGGGGCGAGTCTCATCGCTACATTTTTTTCATGGCGGAAGCACGCATTTTTTGTCCTCGGGGTGATTTTTCTCACCATCCAGCAGGTTTTTATTGGACAAGGTGGGTACGTCCTTGTCCTGTATAGCATATTCATTGCCATCATCTGTGCTTATGGCATTCATACACTGTGCTCTCGTTTGCCGCGATGCCGGTATGCATCTATCATTTTTGCCGTATACCTGATATTTTTTGCGTTGAACAGCCACACGCTTGGTCGGCATTATGGTGTGGTTGGCGTGTTCAAAAGCCAAGCGACATCTGATAATTTTGGCGTGTACCAGCTGGATCGTTTTCTTGACGATCTCCTCGTCCGCGATCGAGAGATTGGGGACACGTTCGATATCTATCATCGCATAAAGAAAAAGGATCCGAGCCTCCAACGCTATCTCGTTCGCGGGTCAAGCGAGGACATGCGTGATGAGCGTGCGCATGCCGTGGTCGTGTTTTATGATAATAATCTGAATTGGTTCTCTCGTGTCTGGCTATTCGAGCGCAGGCGTTTTTATGGGAACCGTGCGTTTATCGCGGTGAATGAAGAACACCTTATTCGCGATATTACTGTTCAGCGTTTTTACTTTGTCAAAGCAACAGATGCGGCGCCATTGGATTCTGTCCAGTATCGCACAGAACTTTCGAGGGAACTGGAAGTCCAGATCATGAACGTGGGCATAACACCTCAGCATATCTATCGAGATGATGGCCGGGTGGCATTTGAGGTGTATACCGTACCTGCAGAAAAAATCCTCATGACTTTATGACTCCTGCTCAAAAAAGAATCCTTATTTTTTCCACAGCCTACGATCCGTTTATTGGCGGTGCCGAGGTCGCGTTGAAAGAGATTACCAAGAGAATCACCGACATGTCGTTTGTGATGATCACGGCTCGGTTGCGAAAAGATTTGCCGGTTCGAGAAACCATTGGCGCGATTGATGTCCATCGGATCGGTCGGGGAAATGGATTTGATAAATATCGTCTCATCCTGAACGGCCCGGCGTATGCCGAGAGACTTGGAGCGTATGATACCGTGTGGGCGATGATGGCCAGCTATGCCGGTTTTGCTGCGTTGCGATACAAAAAGAGGCGGCCACAGGTACCATATCTCCTCACATTGCAAGAAGGAGACAGTCGTTTCGATATTTACAAACATGTGTGGTGGTGTTGGTGGTATTTCAAACAGATTTTTCACCGCGCAGATCGGATTCAGGCAATCAGTTCGTATTTGGCGGCGTGGGCAAAAACATTGGGTGCAACGTGTCCGATTGGTGTGGTGCCAAACGGGGTCGCGGTTGAGCGGTTTGCCGCGCCAACACAGAGTGATGTGCGTACACTCCTCGCACTTCCTACCGCAGTGCGGGTCGTGGTCACGGTGTCGCGGCTCGTGCCGAAAAATGGCGTTTCCGCGTTGGTTTCCGCGATGGTATTTTTGCCGGGAGATGTTCATTTGGTGATTGTCGGATCCGGCCAGGAAGAACATCGAATCAGCTCGTTTATTCGGGAGAAAAAATTGAGTGATCGCGTGCACTTGGTGGGCGAGGTTATGAATGATCATTTGCCGCAGTATCTTCACCGGGCCGATGTTTTCTGCCGTCCAAGTCGGACCGAAGGTTTGGGGATTGCATTTCTCGAAGCCATGGCGGCAGGCGTGCCGATTGTGGCGCCGCCGGTCGGCGGTATTCCGGAGTTTTTAACTGATGGCGACACTGGACTCTTTTGTCGCGTGGATGATCCAAAAGATATTGCAGAGAAAATCGAGCGGATTCTCACAGATGCTCCACTTCGAGAGCGATTGCAGAAGAATGGTCTTCTCTTGGTCAAGGAAAAGTACCAGTGGGATTTCATTGCGCAAAAGATGAAACACCTCTTATGAAGTTACTTCTTGCGGCGGATATTTTTCCGCCACAATCCGGAGGTCCGGCCACCTATATCGTGGCACTGGCGCGTGCGTTACAGGAACGCGGCGTGAGCGTGCGCATTGTCTCCTTGAATCCGCAGTCGGATAAGACGGCTGTTCGCTGTCAACTGTCAGCTGTCGGCTCGCATCACAAATTGTTTCGATATCTGGAGTACTTGTGGTTAATTTTTCGTGAAGCAAAAAAAAGTGATGTCCTTTACGCCATGGGGCCGGTGAACGCCGGCGTTCCGGGATGCATCGTATCGTGGGTTCTGCAAAAGCCGTTCGTAGTGAAAGTCGTAGGTGATTATGCGTGGGAGCAGGGAGTTCAGCGATTCGGCGTCACCGACGACATTGGCGCGTTTCAAAAGAAACCCGCGTACGGCACGGTGCGGTTGCTTCAGTGGACACAGTCGTTTGTCACGCGCCGCGCCGCGCGTGTGATCGTTCCCTGTCGGTATCTGAAAACGCTGGTGGAGGGGTGGGGTGTAGACGGAAAACGGATTTGCGTCGTGTACAATGCGCCGGATGGCGCGCGTGTGGCGCCAGTGGAGAAACCGGCGAGTGAACGATGGGTCGTATCCGCCGGACGCCTCGTTCCGTGGAAGGGCATGCGCGCGCTGATTGATGTGGTTCACGGGCTTGCCGATAGTGTTCTCGACGTTCGTTTGAAAATTATCGGCGACGGACCGGAGCGAGCAAGGCTCCAAACACATGTACAGAATATGCAAGCCGGGAGCCGTGTGGAGTTTCTTGGCGCTCTTCCGCACGACCAGACGCTTGCATACGTTGCGGCGGCAGATGTCTTTGCGTTGAATAGCGGATATGAAGGACTATCGCACGTGCTCCTTGAGGCTGTCGTTCAAGGGGTGCCAGTGGTCGCGAGTCGTTCGGGTGGAAATCCTGAATTCATGCCGGAGGACCAATTATTTTCTTACAACCAGCGCGATGAGATGTGCGCCAGGATCCTCGCGACGCTCAAAAACACAAAGGCCATTTCGCTTCCTGATGTGTTTACGATCGTGAAAATGGTAGATCGAACACAGGAAATACTCAATGCCGTATGTCGAAAGTCTTGATGATTAGCTTAGACGAGAATATTCTCGACCCACGATCGCGTGTCGCCGCTCGGATGGGGCTTTATGGCGTAACCCAAGAACTGCATATCCTCATTCCGAACCGCCTTGCTTGCCATCGTTCGCTGAGTGATCGCGTCTCCGTGGAAGGGACTGGTGGTGGGAAGACTAGACAGTTTATCCGGCTCTTGCGCCGCGGGCGGCAACTTATTCGAGAGAACCAGGTAGATGAAATCACGGCTCAGGATCCGTTTTTCACTGGCCTGGTCGGCTTTCTCCTCATTGTTGGAAAAAAAATTCTCCTTGAGGTACAATTGCATGGCGATTTTTATGGCTCCGATTATTACAAAAAAGGAACCATAAAGCAGAGGATACAGTACGTCTTGGGGAGGTATATACTCGAGAAGGCAGACCGGATTCGCGTTCCAGGTGAACGTGTCCGACAAAGCATGCTTCGTCTTGGTGTGGCCGCAGCAAAAATTGTGGTTCAGCCGGTGTGGGTAGATACGGAGCGTTTGCGATCATTGTTGCCTAGAACAGATATCCACGGGCGGTATCCGCAGTTCGAAAAGCTTTTTTTGGTTCTTTCGCGCTTTGACCCGGTCAAAAATATTCCCTGGGTTATCGGGGTGTTTGCAAATGTCGTCAAAGCACGCCCTCGATATGGTCTAGTGATTGTCGGGGAGGGGGGAGAAAAGAAAAAAATTCATGATACTATTGTACGGCACCACCTGGAGCATACGGTTGTGTTGGAACCATGGACACATGATCCCCTGGAAGACATAAAAACCGCTGATGGCTTACTTTTTCCGAGTTTGTCCGAAGGGTATGGCCTGGTTGTCATGGAAGCGGTGGCTCTTGGAACACCAGTCATCATGACCGATGTCGGTGTCGCTGGGTATGAGGCGCCAAGAGGACCAAAGGTCACGATTGTTCCCATCGGGGATAAGGAAGCATTTTACTCTGGGATACTTGCTCAGTCCAGCATTTAGCGTATAGCGTTTAGTGATTAGGCTCTGCGCCTAAACGCTAAGGGTTAACCGCTAATTGTATTGTATGAAAAAAATAGCACTCGTCACGGGCATCACCGGACAGGATGGCGCATATTTGTCAAAACTCCTTTTGGAAAAGGATTATGATGTCTATGGCATCATGCGCCGCACGATTAATCGGAGCTTTGAAAATCTGGAAACGCTCGGAATTTATGATCAGGTCAATTTTATTGATGGCGATTTAACGGATGAGTGCTCGCTCATCAATGCGATCAAGACCCTCCGTCCGCATGAAGTGTATAATTTGGCGGCGCAGTCCTTTGTTGGCGTCTCTTGGGATGTGCCAATTTTGACCGCTGAAGTCAACGCGATTGGAACGTTGAAGCTTTTGAACACCATTCGCTATATCCACCCCACCGCAAGATTTTATCAAGCATCCACGAGTGAGATGTTCGGCAACAGCCATGAAAACGGTTTGCAGACAGAAGAAACGCCATTTCATCCGCGAAGTCCTTATGCGATTGCAAAATTATATGCGCATTGGATTACGATTAACCACCGAGAGAGTTTTGGCATGTATGCTGTGTCTGGGATTTTATTTAATCATGAGTCGCCTTTGCGTGGTCGCGAATTCGTGACCAGAAAAATTACCGAAGGTGTGGCGCGCATCAAGCTTGGGATAGGGACGGAAATTCGTCTGGGGAATCTCGACGCAAAACGCGATTGGGGATTTGCCGGCGACTATGTCGAAGCCATGTGGCGCATGCTTCAGCAGGCTGAGCCGGAAGATTTTCTCATTTCTACCGGAGAAACGCATACGGTCCGGGAGTTTCTTGATTTGGCGTTCGCACATGTGGGTATTCCCGACTGGAATCCGTACGTCAAAGTGGATCCTCAATTCATGCGTCCGGCTGATGTGTTTGCGCTTCATGGTCATAGCGGCAAAGCAAAAGAAAAATTAGGTTGGGAGCCGAAAGTCCATTTTGAAGAACTGGTGAAGATGATGGTGGATGCTGACATGAAGCGTCTCGCAAAAAAGATGTAAGTATATGGTCAATGGAAAAAAAATTGTCGTCGTTATGCCGGCGTATAACGCCGGGAAAACGATCGCAAAGGCGCTGGCCGCTATTCCGAAAGGTATGGTGGATGACGTGCTCGTGATTGATGATGGCTGTCAGGATGATTCCGCAAAAATTGCGCGCGATGCCGGAGCTGTGGTTATTGCGCATGAGAAAAATAAAGGATACGGTGCGGCGCAGAAAACTGGGTACCGCGAGGCGCTCGCGCGCGGCGCAGATGTCGCGGTGATGGTTCATTCTGATTTTCAATACGACCCCACGCTCGTGCCAGAGATGGTGAAATCAATTACGCTTGGGCAGGCCGACGCGTGTTTTGGTTCTCGGATGCATCGGAAGAAGGACGCGCGGGCAGGCGGAATGCCCTGGTGGCGGTTTGTTGCTAATATCGCGCTCACCCTCATCGAGGAGTGTTTCTTGCACCTGCACTTGTCTGAATATCACACCGGCTATCGCGCGTATGGGCGATCGGTTTTGCTGCGTATTCCATTCGACGCACTGTCAAACAATTATGTTTTTGATACAGAGATGCTGGCCGATCTTGCTGTTGGGAAGTTTCGTGTTACCGAGATACCAATTCCGACGCGGTATTCAGAAGATTCCCAATCGCCGAATTTTCGAAAAAGCGTTCAGTATGGTTTTTCGACACTGGCAGTTATGGGGCGATATGCACTCCATCAGTTGGGGATAAAAAGATATCCAAAATTTTTTATTCAGGATCTACCACCGCCAGTAGGCGGAGTCCAGCCAAGGTCGGTAGAAAATAGCATATGGTGATTCTTGTTACCGGCGGCGCGGGATTTATCGGGTCGCATCTCGTGCGTCGGCTGATCGGTTTAGGACACAAGGTCGCGCTTCTGGTGAAGGATTCGACTCATCTATTGCGGATTCAGGATATTGTGCCTCATGTGTCACTCCACACCGGCGACATGAGTGACCATCGAAAACTTCAGAAAATCGTTGAAGAAATTCAGCCAGCCGGCGTGTACCACTTGGCTGCCTCAAACATTCAAAGTGGCGTTACCGCGGGGGATGACGATGTCATACGTACGAATTTTTTGGGCACCGTCAATCTTCTCAAAGCGCTCGAAACTCATCCGTATCAGTTTTTTGTTCATAGCGGGAGTTTTCTTGAATACGGCCCGAAACGTCATCCGCTCAAGGAAACCGATCTTCCAGAACCGCGCGAAGTGTACAGTATATCAAAACTTTCTGCGACGCTCGCCGTAGAAGCGGCTGGCATGGCCAGCGGCAAACCAGCGATCACGCTTCGGACGTTTACTCCATACGGCCCATCCATGCAGCACGGGCGTCTGGTATATGAACTTGTAACGCGAGCGCTTCGCAGTGAAGTCATTTCTTTGACTGATCCGAATGTTACGCGTGACTTTATTTTTGTCGAGGATTTGGTGGATTTGTATATCGAATGCATGGAAAAAGCAAAAGCGTATCCAGGACAGATTTTTAACGCGGGGAGCGGGCGCGCGACAACGCTCGGAGAGGTTGCAGAGTATGTATTGAAAAAGACTGTTTCAAAGAGTACGATACAATGGGGAACGTTTCGTACGGTGTCGTATGATAGCGATCGTTGGCAGGCGGATATGGAAAAGACATTTGCGTCATTTTCTTGGCGGCCGAGGCATACGCTTGACGCCGGTCTTGATGAGACGATTCATTGGTTCCAAGAGCAGTATTCCTTTCTATGAAAAAACAGATGAGCGTATCGTACGCCGCCGCGGTATACGGCGAAAAAGAAATTCAGGCGGCCATTCGTGTACTTCGAAATCCAACAAAAATTGTCGCGGGGGCCGCCGTGAAGGAATTTGAAAAGCGCATCGCGGCGCTTTTTGGTAAAAAGCACGGGATCATGGTGAATTCTGGTTCGAGCGCGAACCTGATTGGGCTTTCGGTATTAAATCTCCGCCAGGGCGATGAAGTCATTACGCCCGCGTTGACCTTCTCTACGACCGTCGCGCCCATCTTGCAGCTGGGTTTAACCCCGGTGTTTGTGGATGTCATGCCCGGTACGTATGTGGTTGATCCGGATGCGATAGAATCCCTTATTACGAAAAAGACAAAAGTGCTCATGATTCCGTCGCTCATCGGCAATATCCCTGATGTGGTTCGTTTGCGCGGGATTGCAAAAAAACACGGATTGTTTCTGGTGGAAGATTCTTGCGATACGTTGGGGCCGAAGTTTGGCGGGAAATCAACCGGCACGTATACCGATATTTCCACGACCAGTTTTTACGCATCGCATATTATTACCGCGGCTGGTGGTGGTGGTATGGTGTGTTTTCACGATGAAAAATTGGCAAAGCGGGCGCTCGTGATGAGTAACTGGGGGAGACAGTCGACCCTTTTCGGCGCCTACGAACAATCCGAAGAGATCAAACGGCGGTTTGCCGGCACGCTCGACGGCGAACCATATGACGCGAAGTTTTTATTTACGGAAATCGGCTACAACATGCAGGCGACCGAGCTCCAGGGGGCATTTGGTCTCGTACAATTGTCGCGTCTTAAGGAATTTACCAAGCGAAGAAAAGTTAACGTGCAACGCCTGCGTCGGTTTTTTGCCAGGTACGATCAGTGGTTTTTATCTCCAGTGGTGCATCCAAAAGTCGAGACCGCGCTTCTCGCGTTTCCTCTCACGATTCGAACCGGCGCGCCCTTCACGCGATTTGATATTACAAAATATCTGGAGGAACGCTCAATTCAGACGCGTCCAATTTTTACGGGCAATATTCTCCGTCAGCCCGCGTTTCGACACTTGGCGGGCGACAAGCTTCGGAAAAATTTTCCGGTGACTGACCATGTGATGCGGAACGGTTTTTTGATCGGCGCGCATCACGGCATGACAAAACAGCAGTTGGATTACATGACGGATAAGATTGATGATTTTTTGGGTCGGTATTTGTGACCTCGTCGCTGTATTTGTTTTGTGTTATTTTCGGCTCGGGAAACACCCTGTCTGGCACGGTCGTTCGCCCAGCGTGCTCACTCCCTAAAGCAACCCCATTTTTTCGTCCCGCCAACGGCGGGACGAGCGAGGCCGAGTCATAGTGCGGCGCCACGCTGGGGCGCCGACACGTGTCGTTGAACGACGTCAGGCCGCTCCAATTGCCGGCGACGTGTTTGATCGATCGAACAAATTATGCAAATAGAACCGTTGAAAATTCCTGGACTTTTTCTCATGACTCCAAAGCGCCATGATGATGCCCGTGGATTTTTTATGGAAGTGTATCGCCATGACGTCCTCAAAGCCGCTGGGGTGTACGATGGAATATTTGTTCAACAGAATCATTCCTATTCCAAAAAAGGCGTGCTTCGCGGACTGCATACCCAATGGGATCCGCCACTCGGCAAGCTGATTCGAATTATCAATGGTGCGGCATTTGTCGTGGCTGTAGATATCCGCAAAGATTCAAAAACGTGCGGCGAATGGTTTGGCATGGAACTCTCAGCAGAAAATCAAAAACAACTGTTCGTGCCGTCCGGCTTCGCGTCCGGTTTTTGCGTTACTCTCGACGTCGCGGAAGTGGAGTATCATTATACGGCATACTATAATCCCAATGGCGAAGGTTGTATTCGATACGACGACCCAAGTATCGGCATTGACTGGCCAGTCACGAATCCGATTGTTTCTGAACGGGACAAAGTAGGGATGTTGTTTCAAGAGTGGTTGGGACGGTCATCGGTTATCGCGTAGGGTGGGGATATGCCAAAGAAACTGCTCGCTATTCTTCTCCTCGTCGCGTTCGTACTGCGCGTGGTTGGGATCGGTTATGGCCTACCACTTTGGCTGGTTGGCGATGAGCCGGCGTTTATTTTTGGTTCGTTCAAAATGATGGAGCTTCATACGCTCATTCCCGCGTTTCATCAGGCTGACTTTATCAGTACATTTTATTACCCACCGTATCTTTCGTACTTATATCTTCTGCCATTTATAGCAGTCGCATGCGTGAAGTATCTTTTTTTCTCTGGCACCTTTGGGGAATTCACGCAATTCCTTCAGACGGATCTGTCAGTGTTCTTTCTCGTAAGCCGTTTGATTTCCGCGATGATTGGGACGGCGACCGTATATGTTGTCTATCGAGTAGGAAAGAATATGTTTCATCGAGAGGGCACCGCGCTTTTGGCAGCGGCGTTTCTGGCATTTTCGTTTCTTCACGTCAATTTTTCCCATTGGGGTCGGCATTGGGTCCCGGCGACAGGCATGTTCTCTCTTATTCTCTTTTGTTTATCTCATCCGGAATGGAGTGCAAGAAAGCGCTACCTTACCGCATCGCTCATCGTCGGGGTCGGCATGGGTGTCACCCAGCAAGTCGGTCTCCTGACACTGTGTATCGTCATTTGGTTTTTTTTGGTGGATCGTTTCGGGCTTCGCACACTTCGCGAATGGTGGCCATGGGCCTGTGTTGGCATGTATCTTTTTTTGTCGCTTATCGCCTATAGCCTGTGGCCGCCGGGATTCTATGTCGCGGCCGCTGCCGGTGAGTTTATCGCCAAAACACCGAAGACTCTTTCAGGATTCTTGAGCGGATACGAATTTTATTTCATGAATCTTGTTCGGAGCGAACCGCTGTTACTTTTGTGGCTGATCATCAGGTGTGTGGTCGGCATAAAACATCGCGATCGATTTCTCCTGGCCAGTGCTGTATTCGGATTTCTGTATATTGCGGCGTTTTACTTTTTATTCTTGCATACCGATCGTTTTCTGCTTCTTCTTTATCCGCTTTTTGCCCTCGTTGCGGCCCGCGGGATTTCCGTAGTCGGGGAGAAAAAATTTTTTACGGTTGCCACGATGGTGTTTATGATGATCCCGGTGATTCGTTACGACCTTCTGCTGGTGAAGAATGACACCCGTATTCAGATGCTCCAGATCGCAAAAAAAGAGATTCCGGCCGGAGCCAAAGTCATGGTCATGGCGCCACTCACGCGTCTGCCCGCTACCGTCCAATCGATTGAGGAACAGGAGGTGGTTGACGCGGCATCGATCCGTTCAGTGGACAACGCCGAGCGATTCAGTTCTGTCGTTTTGGCGCCGCCGCGTTATCACGCGCTCAATCTTTTTAGCGTCCGTAACGTTGACTTTTTGGCCAATATCGGAGAGTATAGACAATCCCACGGGTACGAGTATGTTATCTATGAACCGTTATTGGCTGAAGAACGAGTTGGTGACATCTTTGCGCGTGGCGGCACGACGATTGCCCAGCTTCACGGGTACGTTGAGTCGCGCGGTGACTCAGTCGTCAATGGTATTGGTGATGGATGGAAACAGTTATTTTTTTCATCATCAATCGGGCCGGAGATGGTTATGAAAAAGTTTTCAATTTACTAGACAATTGAGCATTCGTGTCTCAGTCATATGTGTGGTATTGCTGGCTTCAATTGGGGCGATCAAGAGAAAATTCAGAAGATGAATCGGCTCTTGAAGCACCGTGGTCCAGATGGCGACGGTGTATTTGTGGCGCCTGAAATTAGCCTTGGTCATACGCGGCTTGCGATTTTGGATTTGTCAGAGAGAGGGAAGCAACCCATGACGAGCACAGATGGCATGGTCATTGTCTCGTTTAATGGCGAAATCTACAATTTTCGAGAATTGCGAAGAGAACTCGAACACAAAGGGTACCGGTTTCGTTCGGCCACTGACACTGAAGTGATTCTTCATGCGTACGATGCGTGGGGGATTGACGCCGTGAAAAAATTCAACGGCATTTTCTCGATCGCGCTTTGGGATAGTCGAAAAAAGCAATTGTACCTTATTCGCGATCATGTGGGGGTGAAGCCGCTGTATTATTATTGGCGGGACGGCAAACTTATTTTCGCATCGGAAATCAAGTCGATTCTTGCCCATGGGATTCCCCGCGTGATGAATAGAGAGGCGGTGAACGTCTACTTTCGCATGCTTTATGTTCCGGCGCCGCAGACTATGTTTCAGCATATACAAAAGGTAGAGCCAGGAACATATCTGTTGTACAAAGAAAAAAATATATCGACGCATCGGTATTGGAATCCAGAATTGCAGACGCGTCTTTCGTCTCGCGATGAGGCAGTCGACCGCGTGGGGACGCTATTGAAAGATTCGGTCAGGCGCCAGCTGATTTCAGAGCGTCCGGTCGGGGTCTTTTTGTCCGGCGGCGTGGATTCGACCGCGATATTAGGAATCGCGCACGAATGTTTGTCGGGGAAGGTGGAAACATTTACGGCGGGATTTGATATTGCGCCGGAAAAATTCAATGCGGATTTCGATCTAGCGCGAAAAACCAGCTACTATTACGCCACCAGCCATCATGAACTTATTGTCACCGGAGCGGATGCTGCGGCGGTATTCCCCGATATTGTATTCGCCATGGATGAACCGGTAGCGAATGCAACGCAAATTGCGACGTATCTGTTGTCCAAATTCGCGCGTAAAAATATCGTGGTTGCGCTCGGCGGCGACGGGGGCGATGAATTGTTCGGCGGCTATGAGCGGTACCGTTTGAGCCGTATTATTTCTTTGTATCAGCGCGTTCCTAGGATTTTTCGGAAACCAGCGTCCATGATTCTCCGTGAAAAAAAATTAGAGATGCCACCAGGGGTGAAGCGATACCTTGCCTTTATGGCACAAAAAGAACACGACGTGACACGCGTATTGTTGCCAAGGGTAGACAATGAGTGGGTCACTCCCCACGTGTATGGAAATCAGTATTTTTCTTCTGGCACGACTCATGATTCTGATTCCGAAAACGCGCTCATGTGGGCTGACATTCGTTCGTGGCTTCCGGACGAATCGCTCGTTCGTTCTGATAAGCTCTCCATGGCTGTGGCATTGGAGCAACGCGTTCCTCTGTTGGATTATCGGCTGGTGGAATTGTCGCTTCAAATTCCCAGCGCATGGAAAATTTCGAGCCGTGAAACGAAATCGCTTTTGAAACAAGCGGTAGCGCCCCATCTTCCATCGCACCTCGCGCGTCAGCCCAAACGCGGTTGGTTTTCGCCCGGGTCGGCATGGCTGCGACGAGAGCTGAAGCCGCTCATGGACGATGCGCTTTGTGGAGAATCGGACATCCTGAACCTCCCGGAAATACAGCGCATGTATGCCGATCATTGTGACGTGAAGGCCTATCACCTGAACCTGTTGTGGGCCGTGTTGACGTTTCAAATGTGGCGTAAAAAATTTATGATATGAAAAAAGTTCTTGTTGTTACTCCGCGGTTTCCCTATCCCGAAGCCGGCGCCGACGAGCAGGATCGCGCCGGTGGGATTCGGCAATTGAAGCGTTTGGGGTTTGAGGTCGTAGTTCTCGGGAAATATTTTGATTGGCAAGACACAAAAGAGATTGAATCTTCTTGGAATAAAGAAGGCGTTTCCGTCACTCTCTTGCCGTATCGTTATCGCGGAAAAAAATGGAAAAAATTATTTTCCGCGTTTCGCCATCCGCTATCCTTGGACGGAGCGGCGGCGGAATTTTTTGATCCGGTCACGCAGACGACGCTCGTTCATATACTTGATCGAGAAGCACCTGATCTCGTATGGTTCGATTATACCTATCTTTGGCCACTATATCGTGAAGTAAAAAAAAGAAAGATTCCTATTATCACGCGTTCGATCAATGTGGAGTCCAGGCATTTTTTGGACGAAGATGGACGGACACTTTTCAATTATGTGAAGTTTATCCCAAAATATTTTTCAGAATTGATCACCGCACGGATGTCTGATGCGGTGTTTGCCATTACTCCAAAAGAAGAAGCATGGTACCGGGCCCATGGAGCGGCGCATGTCGCAACCTTGCCGCTTCGGGCATTGCCGAAAAAATTAGGAACACATACGCCGCGAGAGACGGATGCGTTTCAGGTGTTTTTTTGTGGCTCCACCTATACGGTTGCGCATAATCGCCACGCGTTGGAATTTTTGGTGAAAGAATTGGCGCCGATGATGTTTCAGACGTATGGGAAAAAATTTATTTTTCATCTTACCGGGGCGAAATTTCCAAAAGATTTGGAAATGTACATTCGAGACAACGTTGTCTGCGAAGGGTTTGTCAAGGATATGGATATGTTTCTTCGCGGCATGGACATTGCCGTGGTGCCATCGTTTTTCGGCGCTGGGATGCAGCAAAAAATTTTTGAACCGCTCGCACGCGGATTCCCAACCATTACGCACCCGCGCGGGATCGCCGATTATCCGTTTGTTCCAGAAGTGGAGTTTCTTCCTGCGGAAACTGCTTCTGCGTACGCAGACGCGCTCGTGGCGCTTTTGTCCATTGACAAGCGTAAATATTTATCGGAGAATTGCAAGCGAAAGAGCGCGAGCATCTTCTCTCTTCACGCACTCGATGCGATTGTCAAAAAAGTTTTGAATGATCTCTTATGACTGAAAAAACAAAGTTGTATGTTGTGTGCATGGTGCTTCTTTTGGTTTTTTTTCTTCCGCGAATCGCGCTGCTCTTTAATGGCCTCGACAGCCAGCGTCTGTGGGATACGAATACCGGCGCGGCGTTTCAATTGCTTTACTCAGCCCGGGCAGGAACCACTGGTTCATTTTATGCCACGATTCAGAAATATCCGCTGTTGGGTTCCTATCTTTTTCTTCCGACTATTGCCCTGTATGTCGGCGCTGGACGCGTCCTTGGGGCGTTTCATTCCGTATCGGAATTTGTTTACGTATACGCGCTGGGAGAAACGCGGGTATTTTTTTGGATTCGGCTTGAAATGCTGGTAATAAATATCGCGGCGCTTCTCCTTTTATTTCACGTTACCGCGCGTTTTACGGGTGGCAATCGTCGTGCCGGGCTGTTTGCGCTTCTGTTTGCGGCAGTGAATTTTTATGTGACGCTATTTTCCGTCCAACCGCGTATTCACAGCTTTGCCTTCGCGAGCACGATTGTCGTGATGTACACATCGTTTCTTCTCCTGGAGAAGAAAACTCTGCGCCGCTCCCTGTTTGCTTTTGGGATGGCGGCGATTGCCGGAAGCGTATCGCAAAGCGGGTTGACTACACTCATTTATCCCATACTCGCCCACACGCTTCACGACGGCAAACTCCGTTGGCAGCAGCCGCGGTCATTCTTGGCTGGTCTCGGCGTATTTTTTTTCGGCGTGCTCATGCTCGGATACCCCCAGGCGCTTGTACTGGCTTTTCGAAACGGCCTTGCGGGAATCTACCAAGTATTTTTAAGCACTGAACACAGCCAGCCGCTTTTTGGGCTTGGGTACGTGGCAAAGTGGATTCGCGAATATTTTCTTTCAGCCGACCTTGCATCGACGTGGATGCTCTGTCTTTTATTTTGGTTTTTTGTCTGTGTCCGCCGGAAATATCGCTTGCGTTTTGACGCGTATGATGCGCTTGCCTGGGCGCACGTCGGGCTATTCCTTCTGGTGTTTGGATTTTCGAATGTCATGACCGGACGGTTTCTGCTTGGGGCGCTTCCATCGTTCTTTTTTATTTTTGCGCGCGCGTGTGTGCGGTTAGAGAAACGGAAAGGCGTGGTATATGCGGTCGCATTTTTTTTGGCAGTGCAGGCATACGGCGTCACACAGCTCAGCCTGATCGCGTTCGGCGGCGATACCAGAAATCGGGCGGCGAAATTTCTCCTTGCCCATACAAATGAAAATAGTCGAATCATCGGCACGCTCGATCCGGTGATGCTCGGAGTAACCCCCGCGCCGCATTCGGTTCTTCGGGGCGATGTGGGATCAGCCGGCGCGATCGATACGCTCATTGCCGAGCGGAATCTTGTGGGGGAAAAATCACGTCAATACACGTATTGGCATCCGAATGACGGACGGGTCCGGGAAGAAGAGCTTTCTTCATTTCAGTATCTTCTTATTTCTTCAGATCACCCCGATCGGCATATCGGAGAAGACCAAGCCCTCCGGAATGGTTTTCGTATTGTTGAAACCTTTTCGCCCCGCCATGATGCAGACACAAAGAATCGCTCCATGATTGCGTGGAGCCCGGTGATGCCGGTATCGATCCTCCCGCTCCCGCTGCAGTTGCGCGCGTTTACATCGTTTGGGCCCACGATCGTCGTTTATGAGAAAAAGTTGTAAGCGGTAAACGTATGCGATTATTGGTTGTGACACAAATTGTTGACACGAATGATTCCAATTTGGGATTTTTTCATGCCTGGCTTCAGCGTATCGCGGCACAGGTTGATTCCATGATCGTTCTTTGTCTTAAAAAAGGTGAGTATCAATTGCCCGCAAATGTCACTGTCCTCTCGTTGGGGAAGGAACAGTCGCCGGCTGAACGCCACACGCGAAACACGCTCGGATATATTTTCAATTTTTATCGCCTGGCGTTTATCACGTATCGCAAACAATACGACCACGTGTTCATTCACATGAACCCGGAGTATGTCATTCTTGGTGGCCCGCTGTGGCGAGTTTCGGGCAAGAAAGTCCTTTTGTGGTATACCCACAAAGCCGTGAATTGGCGTCTGCGTGTGGCCGCGATGTTTGCCAGTAAAATTTTTACCGCGTCGAAGGAAAGTTGTCGGTTAAAAACGAAAAAAGTAGAAGTGGTTGGACATGGGATTGCTGTTGATGCATTTTCTTCTCGTGGCGACATCGACGAAGGCGATCCGATCCGGTTTCTTTCTGTGGCGCGTATTTCTCCGGTGAAAGATTTGGAAACCGTCATTTTGGCGGTTGCGGAAATGAAAAAAACATTCGCGCGTCCATTGCTTCTCGATATTGTCGGCGATGCGATTACTGCCGCGGATTTCGAGTACGAAAAAACACTTCGCGAACTTGTCGTCCGTCTCAACCTCGGCGACGTTGTTCATTTTTTAGGCGGCAAGACTCAAGGAGATTTGAAAGCGCTCTATCCCGACCATGATATATTTCTTCATACCAGTAAAACCGGCAGTATTGATAAGGTCGTGCTGGAGGCGTTGGCCGCTGGTCTTGAGGTGTTTACCACGAGTGAAGCGTATGGTGGTTTTGAAGAAGTCCTTAATCGGGTGCATGGCAACGATCAAAAAAAATTAGCCGAGGCCATTGAAAAAAAAATCAACGCTG
>JAHFIC010000008.1:1011-3069 GCA_023246555.1 Candidatus Magasanikiibacteriota bacterium | reverse complement strand
AAAAAACGATTGAAGCGATTGTAAAAAAAGTCCGTGAAGCGGATGTCTTGGGTTTGGAAAAAGAAATTGTGACGGTGAATGATTGCTCAAAAGATGGAAGCAGGGACGCACTTGAGCGACTGAAAGAGCAATATGGACTATCGGTTTTCCATCAGCCGGTGAACATGGGAAAGGGCGCGGCATTGCATCGCGGTTTCACTGAGGCAACGGGTGATATTGTTATCGTCCAGGATGCGGATTTGGAATACTCTCCGGACGAATACAAAATTCTTCTGCAACCGATTTTGGACGGCGATGCTGACATCGTCTACGGATCTCGTTTCATGGGCGCCGCGCCGCATCGCGTTCTGTATTTTTGGCATTATCTCGGCAACAAATTTTTAACCCTCCTGTCGAACATGTTTACGAATTTGAATCTTACAGACATGGAAACATGTTATAAAGTCTTTCGAAAATCCGTTCTTGATCGAATTCATCTCAAAGAAAAACGGTTTGGTTTCGAACCGGAAGTGACGGCAAAAGCCGCACGACTCAAGGATATTCGAATATACGAGGTCGGTATTTCTTATCGTGGACGGAGTTATGCGGAAGGAAAAAAAATCAATTGGAAAGATGGCGTGCGGGCAATTTATTGTATCGTGAAATACGCGTTCATTGAATAAAAATTCTTACGCACTTATTGTCATTCTCCTTGGCTCTTTTTTGCTATGCATTTTTTATTCTTTTTTTTATCGCATTCACCCGGTCGTTGATGCGAAGGCGTACGATCGGATTGGGTGGAACCTGGCGCAGGGTTTTGGTTTTCGGGAAGACGCGAACGTGAGTTATGAATTCGACCACGCGATCACGCGCGCTGGTCCGGGATACGAATTTTTTCTCGCTGGTCTCTATCGCATGTTTGGCCATCGCTACGAGCCGGTCTGGATCGCGCAAGCCTTGCTTCATGCACTATCTGTTTTTTTCCTGTATTGCATTGCCCGGCGCACATTCCGTGAACAGGGTGAATCAATTGGGCTTGTCGCCGCGTCTCTGTTTGCGTTCTGGCCGGATTTGATTGAAATTTCCGCCATGCTCATGACCGAGACGCTCTATCTTTTTTTTACCATCCTCGTGGTATATTTTTTTGTTCGCGCGTACGAAAAATCGGAAAATAAATTCCTCGCTGCCGTACTTGGCATCACCACGGGTCTGGCAATACTCACTCGTCCGCCAATTCTCCTTTTCGCACCAGTATTCATTTTCTTCTATTGCCAAAAAAGACAATTCAAACCGTTGATTCTTTATTCTTCACTTTTGATTCTCTCGCTTGCTCCGTGGACGATTCGCAACTACCTTATTTACCATGAACCCGTGTTTACAACCATGATCGGCGACTACAATCTGTGGCTTGGAAATACGCTTCAGTCCGACGGCGGGCAATACAATCTGCCGTATAATCCGCTGAATGCCTACGTTGATCAGTACGGATTTTTCGGACTGAAAGAGAAGGCGCGTGCTGAATTCTGGGGATTCGTATTCGGCCACCCATTGGTATTTTTCAAGCTTTGCTTGATTCGTTTTATTCGCTATTTCAGTTTGATTCGGCCGATGGGATTTTGGTTTTACCAATCGGGTTTTCCACAGCTGGCATTTGTCGCGTCCTCGCTCGTCTGGATCGCTGGTGTTTTTGTAACCGGTTTTCTGGGCATGTTCACGATCATGAAGGAAAAAGTAAAAAATGCGCAGTCGTATCTTATCGCTCTCGCTCTCACGGCGCCGATCCTCCTTCTGCCGACCGTGGTGCAGTCGCGCTACCGTTTTCAAATTTACCCGTTCATGGTTCTTTTTGCCGGCTATGCGTTTGTCGTGGGCGTGAGAAAATCGGGTTGGCAGAGGAATGCGTTGTTTACGATAGTGTTTTTTTTCTTTGTCAGCGTGAGTGATGTGCTCATGAATGTTGGCATTATTGCCGATCGCATTGGCAATTTTTTGAATCTGTTGTATTGACGCCAGTTCCTCGTGTGCTATGCTGTTGTCATTCACTCCGTTTTATTTTTAATATTATTCATTATGAGTTTT
>JAHFIC010000008.1:0-1001 GCA_023246555.1 Candidatus Magasanikiibacteriota bacterium | reverse complement strand
CTGGTCGTGCTCTGGGTTATGTCGCTCTACGGCGCAATTACGCGCAAGGATCTGAAAAATGACAAATTACTCTGGATTTTTGTTGTCATTCTCATCCCGCCGCTTGGTCCACTCATTTATTTTTTTGTCGAAGGGAAAAAAGGTCTTGGAATCCTCTGGATCATTGCTGGGTTACTCATGGTTCTCTTGCCTGTGTTGAGCCTTGGCCTCGTCAGCCGATCTGCAGCATTGGAGAAAATTGAACGGATAAAGGCAGAACAGCAGAACACAGCAAATACCGGCGTATCGCAGGGTCAGGAATAGCCGGTATCAGATTGGTGCCACATATTTGAAGGAATTTGAAATGGAGCGCGAAATCACCCACGCGGTTTTGAGTAAATAAAAAGCGCCGACGTTGGGTGTGAACCGCAACGTCGGCTGGTTGGCTCTGGCGACGAGAGAGCGTGTGTTTTAGATGCGAGAGATCATCAGGGTGATCGTCGGCCTCGTGTAGGTAGCCCGGACCTCGGCCGTGAGGTCGTCGAATCGCCTCTGGAATTCCGTCGGCGTCGTCGCGACGCCGGCGTCCCGCATCTGCGCGACGAGCGCGATGGCCGCGGCGGGGCTCAACTCGTTGCGCTGGACGATGGTAAAGAGCTGGTTGAAGCCGTCGATCATATTCGTGACGGCGGCGATCACCTCCTCTCCCTTCGTGATGTCGCCGTGGGGGATCGAGAAGCATTCCTCGTGCGCCTTGAACCGGAAGCTGTTCATGTCCGTTTCGTGCGCCGCGCTGGCGATCACGGAGAAGAACTCCTCCCAGGTGGGCGCGAGGCCCACTTTCCGCATCTTCCCCTCGAGCTCCTGGGCCTCGTCGCCCGAGATCCTGCTCTCCTCCACGAGCCACCGGAGGAACTCCTGTCCCTGTTCGATCGTGACGACGACCATTTTGTCGTACGATCGGTCCGCGACGATCACACCGTAAGGTATGCCAGCCGCGTTGATACCGTTACCAATTTGGC
>JAHFIC010000007.1:21412-22910 GCA_023246555.1 Candidatus Magasanikiibacteriota bacterium | reverse complement strand
CAAAATAAAACCGTGGATTGACGGATTTGATTTGTTTCATGAGACTGACAAGCTAATCTCGGGGTCTCATCTTGCGTGAGTATAGCACATCTTTTAACTCACGGCACATTACATGACGTTTACAACATGTTAATTTTGTGCTATCCTCTATCCTTAGGAGGATAGATGATGAGGACACTGCTTCTGGTTTCGGTCATCTTGGCCGTAGGAGCGATCTTCACTAAGATGGCCGTTCTGCCGGCCATCCAAGAAAAAATCGACCTCGTCATGGCGAGGTCGTCCCGCCCATAACACGGCGGAAGGAAGAAGGAGGACAATCAATGGAAGCAGGCGGGGAATCGCACGGTGCGGTTCCCTCTTTTATTTTACAAAATCCGCCATCGCCGCGCGATCATATCGCTCATGGGCTCCTCGACACGATCAACATCTTCCGAAAGAAACGCCTGCAGTGTATGGCGAATTTCTACCGGATTCATGTCGCCAAGCGGAATGCGAAGACGCGGACGCAAGGCGTGTGCGGTCTCAAAAAATAACGTCTTTACTTCTGGCGGATGGTAAATAACAAAAAAATTCTCAATTTCATCGTAAGGATAAAACCGATTTCCCAATACGATTCCCAATTCAGTAATTTCAACGTTCACTTGCACGGGCTCTTGGTGATGATGAAGGAAAAGAATAATGCCGGCAAGAATGATAATCAGTGAAAACAGAAAATTATTGCCCAAAACACCATAAACCACAAAGACAACTCCGACGGTTGACATGAACACAAACCACGCCCGATTACGGTCGTATTTTTCGTATTCTTCTATTGTCCAGCGATAGAATGTTTCTCCGGTTGAAAGATCCGGATGAAGCTGTTTGGGCATATATATGAGTATAGCACAAGCAGGGAATTGAAAAAAACTCTCTTTGTGTTATACTCATCCCCACACGGACGACTAGCTCAGCTGGTTAGAGCACTGCATTCACATTGCAGGGGTCACAAGTTCGAATCTTGTGTCGTCCACATTTTTTTGCTACACTGAGGGGTGATATTGATATGCGCCCCGAAGAGCACACCCCTTACCACATCCCGGAAGAGCTCCTTCCGCCACCAAAACGAAAGCTGCGCCCACCTGCAGCTATTCTTATCTTTTTGTGCCTTTTTCTTTTGGGCTTTGTTCTCTACTGGATTCTTCCGGCAAAAGCTCCAGAAAATCCGCTCGCCTATGATCCAATCACCCTAGAACCAAAACCGCCGGAAGGATTTTTTAAAAAAATAGGTCATTTTGTTTTCAGCAAAGATGTAACGCTCCGAGGCGAACGGGACGACCGCATCAATATCCTGCTCCTTGGCATTGGCGGCGCGGGACACGATGGGCCATATCTTTCCGACACGATGATCATTGCCAGCATCAAACCCTCAACGAATCAGGTGGCCATGATCTCGATTCCTCGCGATCTGTTGGTAGATATTCCGGACAAAGGGCCGCAAAAAATCAATTACGCAAACGCG
>JAHFIC010000007.1:0-21402 GCA_023246555.1 Candidatus Magasanikiibacteriota bacterium | reverse complement strand
AAACGCGTTTGGCGAAGCGAAAAAACCGCTGTGGGGCGCTGCCGTGGCAACGGAAGTGGTGGAAAAAACATTCGATATTGACATCGACTATTATCTTCGCGTTGATTTCCGCGCGTTCAAAGATATTGTGGACGCGGTTGACGGCGTAACCGTGAACGTAGACAGATCATTCAGCGATCCGCTTTATCCGGCAGAAAATTTTGCCTACCAAACCGTATCATTTGCACGCGGCGTTCAACAGATGAATGGCGATACCGCTCTTAAATACGCACGCTCTCGACACGGATCAAACGGGGAAGGGTCGGATTTCGCGCGCTCCCGCCGCCAGCAAAAAATGCTTCTCGCGCTCAAAGAAAAAGTGCTGTCCGTATCTACCCTGACAAATCCCATTCGCATTAAAGGCATACTCGATGCGCTTGACACTCATATCACTACCAACATGGAATTTTATGAAGTCCTTGCGCTCATCAAAATGGCAAAAGAATTTTCTACGGACCGCATCATCACGCTGGTGCTCGACACGAACGATGCCGGGTACCTTGAGCCGGGTGTCGGACCAGACGGCGCGTTTGTGCTTCTTCCAAAATCAGGAAATTTTCGTGATATCAATCATGCCGTTCTCCGTATCTTTGAAGATACTCCGGGAGAAAACGATGATACGCCGACACAAATCAAGAGTATCGCGGCTCAACCGATATTCAAAGACATCAATATTGAAATTCAAAACGGCACCTGGCACGCTGGTCTGGCGGCGCGAATGAAAAAACGCCTCACGGACGCTTCATTCCCCGTTCTAACCATTGGAAACACCGCGGTACGCCCGCAACCAACGAGCGCCATATATGTTCTTCGCGAGACGGCGCCGACCACGCTTGTTGATGCGCTCAAGGAAGAACTGCATATCCCTATCAAAGAAAAAATTCCCGAGGGTGCTATTGCCGAAAAAAAGACCGACATCCTTGTTATTCTCGGAGAAGATATGAACGATCAATAACTTTTGATTCTTATGGCAACCCCTGTCACAATACTCTCAGAAAACCTTCCGACGATTGCGCTCGTCGGACGAGTCAACGTCGGCAAATCCACGCTCTTCAATCGATTGATCGAAGAGCATAAAGCCATGGTGTCTGACATCCCCGGAACTACCCGCACGCGAAACATCGGCACCATACTCTGGCGCGGCAAACAGATGCGGCTTATTGACACTGGCGGATTAACCCTTGATCCGGAAGTACCGCTTGAGGAAGAAATTGTTCACCAAACAGAACTGGCAGTGAAAGAGGCAGACATCATCGCGCTTGTTGTTGATGGAAAAGTCGGCGTGCTTCCCGGAGAACGCGAACTGGCAAAGCGATTGCGCCGTGCCAGTGGGAAACGCGTTGTCGTTCTCATCAATAAAATTGATCGGGAAAAAGATGCCTTAGCGGTCACACAACATTCCTATGAACGACTTGGATTTGGAAAACCAATTTTTGTTTCGGGGGCAAACGGAAGAAACGTTGGCGATGCGCTTGATTTCCTCTTTGACATTCTCGAGAAAAGCAAACGCCGTCCAAAAGAGATAGAACAAGATGGAAAAACGCCGCCTATACGCGTTGCCGTTATCGGGAAACCGAATGTGGGAAAATCGTCGCTGTTTAATAAGCTCATTGGCGAAGAACGCGTCATAGTCTCTCCTCTGCCGCATACGACTCGCGAACCCCATGACACGCTCGTCACATACGAAGATCAGCCGATTCTTTTCATTGATACTGCCGGCATTCGGAGAAAAGCAGCTGTCAGCGGTGAATTAGAAAAAATGGGCATCGGAAAAAGCATTCACGCGATCGGATCTTCCGACATTATTCTTTTGGTCATTGATGGAAGCCAGCCGATTGCATCGCAAGATTTACAATTGGGCGGCCTCATTGAACGAAAGGCAAAAAGCGTTGTCATTCTTGTCAATAAATGGGATCTGTCAGAGGATAATAGCGACACGAAACGCCACGATGTAGAACGCATGGTGCTTTCGTATTTTCCGCATGTGAATTTTGCGCCAATTATTTTTGTCTCCGGGCTGACGGGGTATCGCGTGCATCAAATTTTTCCGGCGCTCACGCGCGCGTGGAACGCACGGCATACGGAAATCCCGGAAGACACGCTCCGACAATTCTTGAAACAAACGACACACGCACACCGACCAAGTCGCGGAAAAGGAACGCGCCACCCCGAGCTCACCGGTTTAAAGCAAATTGATACGAATCCTCCAGTGTTTGAGTTGTTTGTAAAATACAGAACCTCGGTGCACCCGTCATACATCCGTTATATTGAACAGCGTCTGCGCGATCAATTCGAATTCTTCGCGACGCCGATTGTGATAAAATTAACCAAGTTGAAACGTTAGTCTTGAAATAAATTTACACTCTATTATGAAGCTCATCGTGGGGCTTGGCAATCCCGGCAAACAATACAAAAAAACGCGGCATAACGTTGGATTTTTAGTGCTCGATGCGCTCCGAGACGAACTTCTTCCCTACGAGCCGTCTCTTTGGGAATTCTCGAAAAAATTCAATGCCGATATCTCCGGCTGTACGGTCGGTGGCGAAAAGATTCTCTTGGCGAAACCGCAAACATTCATGAATGATTCAGGAATGTCTGTTCAAGCCATCGCGCACTTTTACCAGATCCCGCCCCGTGACAGTATTGTGATTCATGATGATAAAGACATCCTTTTGGGTGATCTCAAGGTGCAGACCAATCGCGGATCAGCGGGACACAATGGCGTTCAGTCGATTATTGAACGCCTCGGTACAGAAGATTTTACTCGGATCCGCGTCGGAATCCGAAGTCACAATGAAAAACACATGCGTGACACGCAATCGTTTGTGCTCGGACGATTCGGATTTTTTGAACGAAAAGAGGTCGAGAGTGCAATCAAGCGAGCCGCCCATGAAGCGCGCGCGCTCATCGCATAAACCGCTATGGACTCATCGACTGCCATCATGAACGTCTCTCTTCATGATCCATTGTATCCTTCAGCGCTCAAAGAAATACATGATCCGCCAAACACGCTGTTCGTGCGCGGCACTATTCCCCCACTCGAGCATGGCATCGCCATTGTTGGATCAAGAAAAAATACCCTGTATGGAAAACAAATCACCGAGGATATTACCCGCATCCTGGTGCATGCGGGGTGTCCGATCGTGAGCGGTTTGGCCTTTGGTATTGACAGTATCGCGCACGAAACGACGCTCAAAACCGGCGGGATCACGGTCGCGGTTCTTGGATCTGGCGTGGATGATGAATCAATCACCCCGCGCACACACACGAGACTCGCCCAAGAAATCATCGCCCACGGCGGCGCCGTTATAAGCGAGTATCCGCCACGAACGCCATCATCTAAATTCACCTATCCGAAACGGAACCGCATTATTGCTGGACTTAGTCGTGCGACAATTGTGATCGAGGCGGCGGAGGGATCAGGCGCTCTCATCACTGCCCAATGCGCGACCGACAATGGCCGCGATGTTTTTGCGGTACCGCAAAGCATCACGTCTCTCACCTCTCGTGGTGTCAATGAACTTATTGCCACGGGCGCCACTCCGATTGTCGATCCGGAAGAACTCTTGGATCTTCTTCAGCTACGGTCACTGGTGCATTCGCGACCGAATGAAAAAACTTCCTCAAAGCGCGGCACACTGCCAGTGGAACACACCATCCTAGCGCTTTTGGAACACCAACCGCTCCATCTCGATGAATTGATCGCGCAATCCGGGATTCAAAGTCACGCGCTCATGGGGGTCATCACCATGATGGAACTCCAGGGTGTCATCCGCCGGCTTGGCGGCATGATGTACGCACGCATGTAGCTCTCACACTTGCGCGAGGTCATGCCTTCATGTACGATGGTGAATACCATATGCCGAAGACACGCATTATGGGGGTTCTTAACGTCACACCAGATTCTTTTTCCGATGGTGGACAATTTCTCGATCCTGAAAACGCTGTCCGCCGCGGCCTTACCATGGCGGAAGAGGGGGCCGATATCATTGATATTGGCGGAGAAAGTTCGCGGCCAGGATCGGAGCCAGTGCCAGAAGAAGAAGAGTTACGCCGAGTGATTCCGGTCATCGAACAGCTCGCAACACGAATTTCCGTGCCGATCTCTATTGATACCTATAAGCCGCACGTCGCCCGAGAAGCAATGTCTGCCGGTGCGCGAATCGTAAATGATATCACCGGCCTTCAAAATCCAGAAATGATCCGCATAGCGGCGGAGACGAATGCTGGAGTCGTGATTATGCATATGCAAGGCATGCCAAAAGACATGCAACAGATGCCGGTATATACGGACGTGATCGCGGAAATATCCGCGTATCTTTCAGATCGCATTCTCGCCGCGAGGCATGCCGGCATTGTTGACATCATGGTCGATCCGGGCATCGGTTTCGGGAAAACACTGGAGCACAATCTTACGATTCTTTCTCATATTCGCGCATTTACGGCACTCAATTGCCCGGTGCTCATTGGGCCGTCACGAAAGTCTTTCATCGGCACGATCACTGGTTTGCCAATGGAAGAACGACTGGAAGGAACGCTTGCCGCGGCCGTGCTGGCAATCCAGGGGGGTGCTGCCATTATCCGCGCGCATGATGTAAAGGAAATGAAGCGCGCGGCCATGGTGGCCGATGCGATCGTTGCGTATTCTTAAAAAGATAATAAATTTTCTCTATGCAAACATTCATTGCGGAGCTCAAAGAAATCATTCAAGCGCGGCACATGCTCACCCATCCGTTTTATCGCCACTGGGAAGCGGGCACATTGCCGATTGAGGTTATGCGCAAATACGCAGAACAATATTACCATCTGGAAAAAAACTTTCCGAAATTTTTAAGTGCGACTCACAGCCAGTGCGATGACCCCGCAGATCGCCAGGCAATCACGGATAATCTCTACGATGAAGAACATGGACAACATAACCATCGCGAATTGTGGCTCCGTTTTGCAGAAGCCATTGGTGCGACGCGCACGATGGTAGAACAGTCTTCGCCGCTTCCGGAAACACAATCAGCGATCAACACCTTCCGGCGGCTTTCGCAATCCTCCGCAGTCGAAGGCGCCGCCGGACTCGCCGCGTATGAATCGCAAATTCCAACCGTCGCGGAAAGCAAGCTTCGTGGGCTTGCCGAACACTATGCCATCGTGGAAAAAAGCGGAACTGATTTTTTTCGGGTCCACAGCGTGCTTGATATTGAGCACGCGAATGCCTGGTGGAAGATGATTGAAAAACACGCAAACGGAGAAACGGAACGCGATCGAGTGCGACAAGCCGTAAAAGCGGGCCGTGATGCTTTGTGGCAATTTTTGGATGGAGTCATGCGCGCGTATTTTCCAGCCCATGCCGCGTGATCCGGAACAATTCCTCATTTCACTCGCCAACCTCCCCCGTCGTGAATACATGGAGCGCGGACAGGACCGAGCGAAATATCTCGTTCGCATGCGGCGGCTCTTGTCGCTTCTTGATCATCCCGAACAACACATTCCGCATACCATTCACGTCGCAGGGACAAGTGGAAAGGGATCGGTCTGTACATTTTTACACGCGGTACTCAAAGCAGGAGGGAAAAAGACCGGCCTCATGATTTCTCCGCATCCGAGCATCATGCGTGAACGGTGGCAAGTGAACGAACGCATCATGGGAGTTCGTGAACTTTCGTACATAATTAAAACAATGAAAAAAACCTTGAACACCTATCTCTCGCTCTATGGTGGTGATCCGCCATCGTTGTTTGATATCCAAACCGCAATTGGATTCTTGTATTTCGCGCAAAACCACGTGGAATGGGCAGTAATCGAAGTCGGTTTGGGCGGCCGTTTTGACTCCACCAACGTCATCGCGAAAAAAGATATCGCGGTCATTACCTCGATCGGACTTGATCATACTGAAATTCTTGGGAATACCAAAACAGCGATTGCGAAAGAAAAAACGGGAATTATCACGCGAGGATGCGATGTGTTTACGCTTGAAAAAAATCCGAAAGTCCTCCGCGTTATCGAACAACACTGTAGAAAAAAATCCGCGCCACTTCACCAAATCCGGGATCATGAATTACGAATAAAAACCCAAGGCATAGACGGCGTTGATTTTGAATATAAAGAACAGCCATACTCCATTGCCGCTATCGGCAAGCATCAGACGACCAATGCCGCACTGGTCATTGATATTGCTCATGCGCTTCAACTTCCGGAATCCGCAATCAAACAAGGACTCGCTCAGGCAGTTCAACCGATTCGCATGGAGGTAGTTTCCAAACGCCCCTTCATCATTATAGACGGCGCGCACAATCCGGACAAAATGAAAACGACGATTGAGACAGTTCAAGAAATAAAAAAAACAAAAAAACAACATATCCATGTAATTGTGGGGTTCTCGGCCGATAAGGATACTCGCAGTATGGTGCGCCAACTTGCGCTACTGAATCCCGCATCGATCGCCTGTACGAGAAATACCATGAACCCATTTAGAAAAGTCGCATCCCCCGGCGCCATTGCAACGCAATTCAGAAAGCTTCTCCCGCGCGCAGACATCTCTATACACATCGACCCTCTCGATGCGCTTGCCGATACCATAAAAAAAATGAAAAATCATGATATACTTCTCGTAACCGGTTCAATTTTTTTGAGCGGAGAACTGCGTCCACACTTGACACAAACGACTTAATGCGCTAGAGTGCGGCTTCGTTATGAAAACACTCGTCATCGTCGAATCTCCCACCAAGGCAAAAACCATTTCAAAATTTCTCGGCTCCAAGTACACAGTAGAGTCATCTTTTGGTCATATTCGAGACTTGCCTAAAAGCAAGATGGGTGTGGATATTGAGCACGGTACATTTCTCCCTTCCTACGTCATCCCCAAAGACAAAACAAAACAAGTAAAACTCCTCAAAGATAAAGCAAAAAAAAGCACCGCCATTATCTTTGCGACTGATGAAGACCGCGAGGGAGAGGCTATCTCTTGGCACTTGGCGCACGTGTTGGAGATTGAGCCAAGCGACGCCAAACGCATCGTATTTCATGAAATTACAAAAAAGGCCGTTGAGGGCGCCCTTGAGCACCCGCGAGCCATTGACCTGAAGCTGGTTGACGCCCAACAAGCACGCCGCGTGCTTGATCGGCTTGTGGGCTATGAACTATCTCCGCTTCTGTGGAAAAAAATCGCGCGGGGATTATCGGCCGGACGCGTGCAATCGGTGGCAGTACGCTTGATCGTGGAACGTGAACGAGAAATTCAATCGTTCATTACGACGCTGTATTGGAGCATCGAAGGCGATTTTCTCTCTCAAAAATCTGCAGTTCCGCTTCACGCGATGCTCACCATGATGAATGGAAAAAAAGTTGACATCATGGGCATTACATCTCCAAACGACGCGGATGCCATTGTGGAAGATATACGCCATGCCTCATACGCCGTTCAATCCATTGAACAAAAAGATGCGCGCCGAGCTCCCCCGCCCCCCTTTACAACATCCACGCTGCAACAGGGCGCCAATCATAAACTGGGATACTCCTCGAAACAAACCATGCGACTTGCGCAACAATTGTATGAAACCGGACATATCACATACATGCGTACAGATTCGGTAAATCTTTCTGAAACATTTTTGCACGAGGCGCGTGCGCATATTGAACACGCATTTGGAAAAAATTACACAGCTCCCGAAGCGCGTCGATTTGCAACTAAATCCAAAAGTGCGCAAGAAGCGCATGAAGCGATTCGCCCCACTGATCCAAGCCAAACACCAGACACTCTTGCGAATGAACTCGATGCGCAACAACTCAAACTCTATACACTCATTTGGAGACGGGCGGTTGCGACACAAATGGCAGAGGTGTTATTAGAAAAAACGATTGTGGATATTGCCGCCAAACAGTACGTTTTCCGCGCCAATGGTGTCGCGATCCGCTTTGACGGGTGGTCAAGACTCTATCCAGACATGTTCAAAGAAGAAACTGTGCCAGCGCTCGCCGTAGGCGAAGTACTCTCGTGCACAAAAATCGAAGCTATCAAACACCAAACCGAACCGCCCGCACGCTACTCCGACGCAACATTGGTGAAAACCATGGAAGAATACGGCATTGGCCGGCCATCAACCTACGCTCCCACCATTGCAACCATTGAAGACCGCGGCTATGTGGAACGCGACGATCACAAGCGCTTGAAGCCCACGGATATTGGCACGGTCGTGAATGACATGCTGGTTGAACATTTCTCCTCCATTGTCGATTATCAATTCACGGCAAAAATGGAAGAAAATCTCGATGAAATCGCAGAAGGGAAAACTGATTGGCAGCCTATCATCGCAACCTTCTACAGTCCGTTTCATGAACTCATTGAAAAAAAAACCGATGAGCTTTCAAAAAAAGCGCTCACGGAAGAAAAGACTGATGAGGTTTGTCCGAAATGCGCCAGTCCCATGGTTATTAAAATGGGACGCTTTGGCAAATTTATGGCATGCTCGAAATATCCGGAGTGCAAAACCACCAGACCCGTCGGCAAGGAAGCTTTGGAAGCAACAGAAGCTTTGGTAGCTTCAGAACCTTGTGAAAAATGCGGGAAACCAATGGTCGTGAAACGCGGCCGCTTCGGCGCCTTCCTCGGCTGTTCTGGATATCCCGATTGCAAAACTATTAAAAAAATCGAAAAGAAAACTGGCGTCAAATGCAATAAATGCGGACTCGGAGAATTTGTGGAGAGACGCTCCAAGCGCGGCCGCAATTTCTATAGCTGCAACCGCTACCCAGAGTGTGAAAACGCGCTCTGGAGCAAACCCACCGGCGAACTCTGCCCCACTTGTCAATCCCCGCTCGTCTTCGGCGCGAAAAACACCATCAAATGCTCAAAGAAGGAATGCGATTTTAGCAAAGGGGCGTGACTGAATGCGAGATTCGACGCTAACTTGTCTTGCCAAAACACCAGAGGTGCGATTAAATACCACAGACCTCTATGACCGCACCAAAAACAATCGAGCACCTCATAAAGACCGTCACACTCTACGCACCGCACGCAGATCTTGACATGCTCAAATTAGCGTATGATTTTGCCGCCAATGCGCACCGCGGCCAAACACGGAAATCCGGCGAACCGTATATCATCCATCCGCTCGCCGCGGCGCAAATACTCGCGGACATGCGGATTGATCCGACGATTGTCACGGCAACTCTGCTTCACGATGTTCCGGAAGACACCCTCGTCACTATCGACGACATTGAAAAAAACTTTGGTTCGGAAATTGCCAATCTTGTCCGCGGCATTACAAAACTCGGGAAGCTGAAATACCGCGGTGTCGAACGATATATTGAAAACTTACGGAAAATGTTTGTCGCCATGGCCGAAGACGTGCGCGTTATGCTCATCAAATTTGCCGACCGTATTCACAATCTTCAAACACTCCACTCCCTGCCACCGCAAAAACAATATCGCATCGCACTCGAAAGCTTGGAAATCTATGCGCCCATTGCCGGCCGCCTCGGCATGGCAGAAATGAAAGGCCAATTGGAAGATTTGGCATTCCAGTATGTGTATCCCAAAGAATACCAGCGAGCAAAAAAAATCATGGAAGAAAAACTTTTTGGAAAAGAACCATATTTGCGACATATGGAAAGAGGGGCAGAACGGGAGCTTCTTGCATCAGGAATTTCGGTTATTTCTATCCTTGGACGAAACAAGCGATTGTATAGTTTTTTTCAAAAATTGATCCGCAAAGACAATGACGTCGCAAAAATTTATGATCTGTTCGCGATCCGTATTCTCGTGCCAACGATCGCGGATTGTTATGCTTCCCTCGGAATCCTGCACAAGCTCTGGAAGCCCATGCGCGGACGGATCAAAGATTATATTTCTCAACCGAAACCGAATCATTATCAATCGCTCCATACAACGATCTTCGACGACCAAGGAGAGGTCATTGAATTCCAAATTCGCACACCTGAGATGCACGAGGAGGCCGAATACGGTGTGGCGGCGCATTGGCACTACGATGAACGAGGGAGCCGATTGCCGATGCGCGAAGTCCGTTGGGTCAAAGAGCTCGCCGAAATCCAAAAAGAAATGCTGACAAAACTCTCAGACCTTGAAGAATTGAAAGTAGATTTTTTGCAAACGCGTATTTTTGTTTTTACGCCAAAAGGCGACGTGATTGACTTGCCTGAAGATGCAACGCCAGTTGATTTTGCCTACCACATTCATTCTGACATCGGCGACAAATGCACCGGCGCGCGCGTGAATGACAAGCTGGTGAGCCTTGAAACTCCCCTAAAGAATGGCGACATCGTTGAAATTATCGTTGATAAAAATCGCAAAGGACCAAACGAGGACTGGCTAAATTTTGTGAAAACGCAAACCGCAAAATACCATATCCGCTCATCACAAAAATCTAACCTGCCGAGATGGATTCAATCGGTGTTGCACCGAAAGAAAGAAGCTAAGTGAATCACGTCAATTCACCCATGAGCCGCGTAAACTCTTCCTCCGAATAGTACGAAATAACAATCGTGCCTTTTTCGCCCCGCTGCGTGATCTTGACTGGCGCTCCCAACCGATCCTGAATCAACCGTTCTTGCGCTTCCACATTCGGATCACGACGAACTGATCCCTTTCTCGAAATACCGCTGGCGGCAATTTTCCTCTCAACATCGCGCACGCTTGCGCGTTCGCCAACCATTTCTTCAAATACCCGCAATTGGTCTTCGTGCGTTTTCAAACTCAAAAGCGCTTTCGCCTTGCCAACGGATAATTTCCCGCCGATAAGCGACTGTTGGATTGGCTGAGGCAAATCAAGCAAACGCACGGCATTCGCTATCGCCGGCCGGCTTTTTCCAACGCGTTTTGCCACTTCTTCTTGAGTAAGCCCGAACTCTTGCATCAATCGTTCATAGGCAAATGCTTCTTCAATTGGGTTCAAATTTTGGCGCTGGATATTTTCAATGAGTGCCAATTCCAATTTTTCTTGGCGGCTTGCGGCTTTGACGAGCGCTGGAATCGTTGGCAGACCAGCAATGGTCGATGCGCGAAGACGTCGTTCTCCAGCAATGAGCTCATACCCGCCATCTTCTCGTTCGGTAACGAGAATCGGCTGAAGGATGCCATGCTCTTTGATGCTCGAGACAAGCTCTTCCAATTCCGCGTGAGAAAATTCCTTTCGCGGCTGTTCAGCATTGGGAAAAATTTCTGTGACGGGAATATGCCAAACCTTGTCGTTTGTGGATGACAAGGCAGTTTCTTTATGAAGAAAACCTCGAGACTTTTGTTGTGGGATGAGAGAACCGAGTCCTTTACCGAGAGGCATACGAGCTTGTTAGCTTGTTAGCTTGTTAGCTTGTTAGGACTCAACCCTAAAAAGCTAAAGAGCTAAAACGCTAACCCGTGTCTCTCAAGTATTTCCTCTGCCAGGCGTTCGTATGCCTTCGCTCCTTTGCCGCCCGGTTCATAGTGCAGAATCGATTTTCCAAAACTTGGCGCTTCAGCCAAACGCACCGTCCGTGGAATAACACTGCGAAAAATACGATCAGGGAAATATTTATATAATTCATGCATAACATCTTCTGAAAGCCGCGTTCGTTTATCAAACATTGTAATAACAGCGCCAAGAATCCGGAGGTCTTGTTTTATATGTGTTTGAATAAGCTGAATGGTGTGAAGCAGCTGCCCCAAGCCTTCAAGCGCATAATACTCCGCCTGAACCGGAATAAGGAGTTCATCGGCCGCGACAAGACTGTTCACAGTAAGAAGCCCCAGGGATGGCGGACAGTCAATGACAACATAATCATAAGCGTGTTTCACTTCTTCAAGAAGATCAGCGAGTTTATGCTCTCGCCGCTCCACGTCAACAAGTTCGATATTTGCTCCAGCCAAGTCTGCGGTGGCCGGTGCCACGCGAAGCCCGGTATGCGCAGTATTCTGGACAATATCGTGGAATCTTCGCTGTCCGGAAAGCGCTTCATAGATGCTCCCGGAAATGCCTTGACGATTGATGCCGAGACCGCTGGTGGCGTTCCCCTGCGGATCCATGTCAGCCAAAAGCACAAACTTTCCCAACTCCGCCAAATAGGCGGCAAGGTTTATGGCAGTCGTTGTCTTCCCCACCCCGCCTTTTTGGTTGACAATGGTGATAATTTTCGTCATAGCGTCCAAACTCTGATTGAGTATATCACATTGACGAAAACAAGAAAATTGTTATACTGTGAGGGCAAAAGCTGCGCCGATGTGATGGAACTGGCAGACATACAGGACTCAAAATCCTGCGCTCGCAAGAGCATGTGGGTTCGACTCCCACCATCGGCACTATGGACGCACCCCGCCATGGCGGGGTGCTCGCAAGAGCATGAGAGTTCGATTCTCTCCTCGCCCACATTCTCGGAATCGCCTTCAAATCACGAAACATCGCAAAGAGTTTTTTCGCTTCGATAAGCGGTTTTTTGTCTTTGAGCAGGATGTTCGATGAGACCGCTCGAGTAATTCGTTCGCGTTGTTTCGCGTTTCCTTTGTCGAAAGCAAAAACCGCTTGTTCTACGAAAGAAATGCTCCTCTGAAGCGGTTCGATGAGTTGCAGTGGGCGGCGGGCGCGAGACAGTTCATCCTCAAGCCGGCGTTTCTCAACGAGCAACGCCTCTCGATCTTCAGCGAGTTCGCCGACGCCGATGACACCATCCGCGCACAAGGCCCGAAGCTGACGGAGCCGCGCCTCGATACGCGCGATACTCTCGGAGAGCCGCTCCTCGCAGCTCTTGCTCTCGTCCGCGGTCGTTTTCTCCAACCTGCCCGCAACTTCGAGAAGGAGTGATGCAATGCTGTCTGGAAGCGCCAGCGTGCCAAGAAATGTGGCGAAGTCGTGCTCGAGCTCGGCGCGCTCGATCGATGCCTCCGGGCAGTATCCGTAAACGCGGTTTTTCCGGCAGCAGTGGTAATAGAGATACCGCCTGCCGTTGCTCTTTCGCTTCTCTTCTGCGGTCACGACTGCGTGGCACCGCCCGCAACGGATGAGGCCCCGGTACCCGTACTCATACTGCTTTGGTTTTGGGATGCTACCGCCGGCGCCGCGATCGAGATCGTGCTGGACCCGCTCGAACTCGGTCCACGTCACCATCTCCGAGACAAGTGGCTGCGGGAGCGCCGTGCGAACTTCAGCTACGGCACGTTCCTGGAATGCGTCGTCGAGGAACGGAAGGTATTCGAGAAAACTCGTCCTGCGGACCTGCTCGCGAATTCGGTTGGCGAGGCTTTCCAAGACAACGGCGATCGGTTCCGGAAGATGCGGCGACCCGAAGTCCGAGCCGTCGGTTGCCTCATTCCGCCCTTCGCGGATCGGGTTGATCGCGGATTCGTTTCTTACCTGCCCGGAAGCCATGGTCTTTTCCTGACTCATCTCTTGCCGCCTGCCGGGGCGCGGACGCTCAACGGGCAGCTCGCGTCAAAGTACAAGTTGGAGGCGTCGTGCACGCGACGAACGGACCAAGGCATCAACACGCGCGACCGCTTCTCGGCAACGATCTTGTCGTGGGTCAGGCGCTCAGGGAGTGGAAGTAAGGCCTTGGAGTCTGGGTTGCGTTCGTGGAGAGGTAGGTGCGGGATACATTGAAGGACTACCAGAAAATGTTTTTCATGTTGGTTCATTTCTTCTGGCGATACGGCAACGCATGGAACAAAACTGTGAGGAGTTTCTGCCGCTGCTACTCGCAGGCAGAGTAATTCGCCGCGTGAGGGTCGGTCATTGTGCGGCGTGGCGGGATACGGAGGCTTTGTCGGCTGATCGATGCCTAGGATCCATCTTAATCTATTCGTTGCGTTTTCTAACGCGGGGTGAGTTTTTGACCTGTCCTTGGCTGCGCGAAAATAGCGAACGTCGGATGCTGGAGCCAGACAGTGTCCGTTCTCAGGGTCCATGTCCACGGCCCAACGTTGTTCTCCGGCGGGAGCACGTACCAGATGGAACCGTGACGCGGCAGGTCTCGAGCCGTCCGCTTGCGCTTCTGCGCGGCGATCGCAGCGTCCAAATGAAAAAGCTCCCGATGGTTTGTCGAGAGCTCGATGCCCCAGCGATAGTCGTCAGGGGTGTCCATTCGTCACGTCCTCCAGCGTGAGGGGTTCTACTCCTTTTCTGCGTTCGTCTCCAGCTCCGCGAGCTGCGCGGAGAACAGCCGCGAAACGTCGCGGTCAGCCTGCAAGCGCTGCTCTCGCAGGATCCGCAGGTCCTCGCTCTTGTCATGATGCGACATCGTGCATTCCTCCATGTTTGCGGAGGCATGACCTGCACCTACCACCCTTCTCGGATGGCAGACGCTCAGTCTGCCGCCCGGGTTGGTGTGAGTCACGTTCGAGGCTTCAAACCTCGAACCATGAACGGTGTATTATAGCACAAGTTAGAATTCTTGTCAAAATTCGCTGGGTTGAGCGGTTGTTCGGGTGCTCTTGACAAGAGACATTTGAGCCGCTAACCTTGAGGGTCCTGTCGCGATCTCCAGGCCGCTGGCCCCAGGATGACAGGTTCCGATTTCTCGGAGGTCGCCGACAACCGTTGCCGACGTGAAAGCGTGCGACGCAGCGCGTGCCGCCGTCTTGTCGGCAACCGCGCACGAGGAGTACCTCGTGACGCTTCTCGAGCTTCGCGCCGAAGCTGATCTCGAGGAGGCGGATGAGGAAGAGGTCGATCTGCTTGATGAGCACGTTCAAACCAGCACGATCCTCGTGGTGCGCTTGCATTTGGGCTCTGCTGGTTGCGAGATCGTCGCCCTCGTCAATGATGAGCAGCCCATACGACGACTCCGCGGTCCTGGTCATCGCCTTCGAGAAGGCGGCGGTGATTCGCGCGGAAATTTCGCCCACACGCCCGCTGCCGCGGATGTTTGAAGGTGTCTCCAGGGCGAGCACCAGACCATCGAGTTTCTTTGCCAGCGGCGTGCCGATGGACGTCGCTGTCGTCGTCGCGGACTGCGTATACTATTACGAGCTCGGGAAACGGACCGCCACGGGAGAAGAGCGGCGACCGCAGCAATTTAACACCAACCGTCTTCTTTTTGATCGAGCTCGTGCGTATGAGAAGAGCGAGTGGAAGGATAAGATTGGCGTTGATCGCCCGGACGAAGCCGGGACGTCGAAGATTCCAGAAGCTCATTTCGGGGTGATCGCATCTGGAGAAAAGGTGCTCGCGGACCAGGCTTCCGTCGACCTTCTTCTAAAGGAGCATCCCAAAATTATCGCGATCGCGATGGAGGGTGCGGGTGTGGCGCGGGCTGCTCAGGCGAGCGATCCGCCGCCAGGATTCATCGAGATTCGCGGGATCTCGGATCTCGCCGACAGGACAAAGGACGACGCCATCACCCGTTTCGCTCCCGACTGCAAGCGCATTCATTTGCTGTACGCCGGTCCGGTATCGCTTGGATTCCATTTGGGACAGCAAATCTCCGCCAATATCCATCCGCCAGTCCTTGCGTGGAACTTCCGACGCGGAACCTACGACTGGGGGATCGATCTGGCCGCCGCTTCAGCTGGTCGAATAGACGACGCGGCGGTCCGCCCAGCGAGTGGATGAATCCAGTCTACTGTCCATATGGACAGTAGACGACGTTGACGAGACCACAAAAATCAAGTAAACTTCGGTATATCAATTGATGCCCGATATCCCTCGCCTGAGGCATCTGGCATTGCCAGATACGTAGCCGTTTGCGACATTATTTCATCGATTTCGGTCATGTCGACGCCGTCGAGAAGGTCGTTTCCCTGCTCTACGAAGGTTCGAACTATGTCGCTCTCGGTCCACTAATACCAAAAGCTGAATCAATCTGCCAACCGTTCTAGGCACGGGTGTCCTTAATTTTTTTACAAAGGCCAACCAAAATTTGCAAATACCCATTCCGCCGCATCACGCGCCTCAGTAAAACGGGCCTCATGCGTGTCTGCGCCCAGAACCACGACATCAAGCGTCTGGCCGGATGTATTTGATACTTCAACCGTAAAATTATATCCAGAGGAAGGAATATACCCCGTCTTTCCTCCGCGCACGGCAGCAAACGTGTGCGGAATCCATTGGAGAAGAAGCCAATTGGTGTTCCAAAATTGATGCGTCACTCCACGCTCCTCTGCGTACAATGTATATTCCGGGAGCAGCACCGTTTCATTGATCAATTGCTTCCCGAGCGCTTCTTTGAGAAGAATGGCAATATCTGACGCGGTTGAAACATTCCGCTCATCAAGTCCGGTTGGATCAAAAAATACTGTGCTCGTCATTCCCAATTCTATTGCTTTTTCATTCATACGATTGACAAACAAATCCCGCGACCACCCCAAAGTGTCCACCAGCGTCAATATCGCCTTGTTTGAGGAACCAACAAGCGCAGAGCGCCAAAGATCCGCGATCGTGTACGTATCCCCTGCGTACATATGCGTATCAATAACGGTGTCAGATACTACCGTAGCAGTTGCAGTCATAGGTAATGGTCCAACATCAAAAAGAATAATTGCACTCATGAGTTTTGTAATACTTGCCATCGACCGTGGCGCATACGGATCTTTTGAAAAAAGCACGGCGCCAGAAACACGATCCTTCACCAGAACGCTTGCCGCGGTAAAAATCGGAGCAGGCGTAGACGATGCATGGAGTATCGGTACAGGTGGCGGACGGTGCACTGGAGCAGACTCGTGGGGCACAGCGACATCACCACCGCGAACTGAATCAAGAAGGCCGCGAATCTGACCAAATTCCGGAGATGTTGATCGCGATGTGAAAAAAATACCAATCCCGCCCAAAAGAAAACCAACGAAAAATATTGGCAATCGCCAGCGCCGATGCAAAGACGGCTGTGATGGTATGAAAAGGTTATCAAACACAAATTGAGCTATTCTCTTGTTACCTCTTCTAGCGCCTGCTTGATGTGCTCGTGTTTGTGTAATTCCGCGTAGTCTGGAAGTTCGCTCACATCATGAATGCCCAAATATCGAAGGGCATCGAACGAAAGCACAAAGGTGGAAAGTATTTCCACCCCCGCCTCCTCTTCCTCAATCAACCCGCGGACAAGAAGATGCCTTAAAATCAGCGCGCAATTCACGCCTCTGATTTGTTCCAATTCCGGCCGCGTCACCGGGCCGCGATAGGCAACGACGGTTAACGTCTCGAGCTGGGCCTTCGTCAACTCTCCGACCGCTTCCTGTTTCACGAATCCTTGAACCGCATCATCATTCGCTGGATTTGTCGCCATCTGCACCTCATCACCGCGCGAGAGAATATGAACACCCGATGCCTCGTGGTTATATTCCGCCTTCATGTCTTCGAGCGCGTTTGCCACATCGTCGGGCAACGCACCAAGCGCGGCAGCAATCACGCGAACAGAGAGCGGTTTTGACGCAACAAAGAGGATCGACTCGATTTTTGTTTTGATATCCATAGCATTCCCTATACCCTTGTAATAATAATATCTCCATTTCCTTCTTCCTGCTTCAGCGACACCACCTGCTCCTTGACCAGTTCAAGCAGCGCCAAAAAGCTTACGATAATTTCGGTACGATTCCTTGCCTCCTTGAGAAAGGAATGAAAACTTGCCTCCTTGACTCGAGAAAGAAATGACCGAATATGCTCGAGCTTCTCTTTCATAGAAATCGCCGCATCAATGCGCGTTTCCGGCAATGGCTTCGGCGGCGTGAGACGCGTTATCAATTGTAGCATCCCTTCATGAAGCGTGGAAAGGGTAGCGTTCGTTGGCGGAGAAAAAATATCGGGCATGCGCGGCGGTTCAATCCGGAAAACCGCCCGTGTGTCTCTCAACCATAACCGATTCAATTTTTTGCTCGCATCCAAAAATGTCTTATACAAACGCAATTGGTCCTCCAGCCTCGGTCCTTCTTCCTCTTCAAGCCCGAATTGGGGCAGAAGCAAACGAGATTTCATGAGCAACAGCCGCGCCGCAATAACTAAAAAATCCGCAAGTTCTTCTGCTCGACGCTCTTCAATCGTCGTGAGGTGCGCCATGAATTGCTCGGTAACATGGGAAAGGGAAATATCGCTGATATTGAGCTTCTCTTCATTAAGAAGAGACAAGAGCAAATCTAATGGCCCAGTAAATTGTTCCAAGGTAAGATTTGTCTGGCTCGCCATACCATGCCCAAAATTATTGTGGTTCAAATACCACAAATTGATCTGACTCGTACACGCGTTCAAACCATGCGGAATTCAACAATCGTTTTGGAATACGAACGACGTATTCTTTCGATTGATTGGGGAAATTGTCAACATGAAAGTACAGTGGATATGTGTCTCCACTCGTGTTAAAAAAAATGAATCTTCCAATCGATCCAAATGGATTCTCCACGGTGAGATGAAAAAACTCAGCCGAATCTTTGGCACTGGCCAGAGCCTCGACCAAAGCAAGACGTTCTGAGAAATGCGCCGCCGGATGAGAATTATGCATGTTGTAATATACAAAGGTATTCACTGGCATAAAGGCGTAGAGCTCGGTAATTCCCGAGTGCAAGGTCAAGACATGCTCATCACGCGCTCGAAGAACATCCACGAGTGGCAAGACACCCGCTCGCGGCGAACGAGCAATGAGTCGTGTCCGCTGTGCCACCGGATCGTCCACAAAAAACCCAAAAAAGAGTTGCGTCGCAAAAAGAAGCGTCACGCCGATCGGTATTGCCGGTACCCATCGCGCACTCGGGTATCGAGAGGTTAGGAAGCCCCAAAGTCGTTCGATCCCATATGCTCCGGCAAGCGCAAGGATCGCATGCTGAAAAAATGAAAATCCTTTGACTTCCTGAATCGGTGTTGCAAACAATAGAATAGTGACCATACCCATCACCTGCCAGACGTACGATGACACAAAGAAACTAAGCAGTACCCTCACATAAAAAATATTTCGATATACCAAAAGCGTGGCCAGCGCAAAAAGCATAAGGAGTCCACGAACACTAAACACCAACGCAGGTCCATGGGTGGCAATAGACGACAAAGACAAAAATCCAAACTGCCAATTTTCCGATCCAGCCCGCGCGTAACTTTGCGCAAGCGGAAACCAAAATGGCACGGCGACAAGAAGCATGCCACATCCGACAGCGGCCAGGATCGCATAATGCCGCCCCGGCACGCGCTGATAAAAAAGATGAAAGAGTGCGATGGCAATTGCCGCAAGACAAAACCAAAAATAAAAAAACATGAAAAGAATTCCGCCCGTCACGGCAAATATAAAAATATCCCGCCCGCCAAACTTCTGATGCCAAAGCCGATACAAAAGAAAAATGGTCCAAAGAATCGTGAGCGACGCGCTAACCAGCTCATAGGGTTTCAAAATCGTGGCATCCCAATCGGTGAACACAAAAAGCAGTATGGCAGAAAAAAACCACGCAACCATTCCTGGTATGTCTGCTTTCAGCTGTTCTTTTTTCCAAAAATGCGCTTGAAGCCAATAGAACGCGGTTGGATACGTGGCAATCGTGGTGAACGCGGCGACTTTGGCTATCTGTACGCCATGCCAGTCAAAAAAACGGCTGAGTAAACCAAATACTTGAAAAAAAAGCGGCGGATAAAATGGCGGAAGGGATGGGTAGGCAAAATCAGACCACAGACTGCCGTGGGCAAACATTTCATACATGGCCGCGATAGTAATTTCATCTCCCTGCAAGCCCCAAAACATGAGCCCAAGATGGCGGACAAAAAAGAAATAGGCTACGGCAGACAGAACACCCCCGATAACAAGAAAATAAGTCAATTTCCAATGACGGTAGATCCCAATGAGCGCAAGCTCGATAAATAAAAAAAAACACAACTTCGCAGCAACGAAATATTGAACGTCGCTGTATGGAAACAACGAATCCATACGCTTTAGATAATTGAAATATGCAAATCCTTCAATTGTTTCTGGTCAACCTCGCTCGGGCTACCGACCATCGGTTCTTCGGCTTTTTGATTTTTCGGGAAGGGCACAACGGATCGGATGTTCGGTTCTCCCAAAAGAAGCATGGCAAGGCGCTCAATGCCTGGCGCGAAACCGCACGTTGGTGGCGCGCCGAAACTGAAGGAATCGATCATGTGACCAAATTTTTTATCAACATCTTCTTTGGAATACCCCGCGATCCCGAATGCTTTGTACATAATTTCTGGATCATAATTCCGAACCGCGCCGCTCGATAGCTCCAAGCCGTTTGCAATAATATCATATTGGTAGGCAAGAATATCTAGCGGGTCCTTTGTGGTCAATGCATCAAGTCCGCCTTGCGGCATAGAAAACGGATTGTGGCCAAAATCAACCTTATTCTCATTCCATTCATAGAATGGAAAATCAACCACCCATGCCCACGCGATCACGTCTGGATCGGCAAGCATCAACTTTTCTCCGGCAAAAGAACGCACTGCGCCGAGTGCTCTGCAGGAAATCTCCCAGGTATCCGCAGAAAAAAATACAATGCTCCCGTCCGCGGGATGCAAAATCTCTCGCAACCCACCCAGCTGTTCCTTGGAAAAAAATTTTACGATACCGCCATCAAATGCGGCGCCCGTGTATTTCATCCAGGCCAACCCCTTTGCTTTGGCGCGTTTCGCAATCTCGGTAAACTCTCCATCGATGTCTTTACGGCTGAATTCCGCTCCACCCGGCACGACCAAAGCACGAGTAAATTCTGCCTCAGTAAATATGGTACAATCAGTCTTTTTGGCCCAACCGGTGATATTGTGAATCGGCAGATCATAGCGAAGGTCGGGACGATCTGATCCATAGGTCTCCATAATTTCTCGATACGGAATGCGTGGAAATGGTTTTTTCCAGACTTTTTTACCCGCAACCATTTCTGTGAGCTCCACAAACAACGGCTCCATGAGGACAAAAAATTCATCTTGGGTTAAAAAACTCGTCTCCGTATCGATCTGATAAAACTCACCTGGACTCCGATCGGCCCGTGGATCCTCATCACGAAGACAAGGCGCGATTTGGTAATAACGATCAAAGCCTGCCACCATAAGAAGCTGTTTATACATTTGCGGCGCCTGCGGCAGGGCATAAAACTTCCCCGGGTGCAGGCGCGATGGCACAAGAAAGTCACGCGCGCCTTCCGGTGACGACACCGTCAAAATTGGCGTCGCAATATCCACGAATCCGCGCGCCTCCATATAGGCCCGAACATGAGCGACCATCCGTGCGCGAAACAAGATATTATTTTTTAATTTTTCACGGCGCAATTCGAGAAAACGATATTTGAGCCGCAGCTCCTCTTCCTCGGCTTCTTTTCGCGCGTCAAAAATTTCAAATGGGAGAACATTTGATTTGCTCAAAATTTCGAGCGTTTCGGCCTGAATTTCGATCTGCCCGGTTGAAAGTTCTTGATTGACGGTCTTGGCTTCCCGCGCGACGACTGCACCCTCAACGCGGATCACATATTCATATTTCAAT
>JAHFIC010000036.1 GCA_023246555.1 Candidatus Magasanikiibacteriota bacterium | reverse complement strand
GATTCTTGGTCGCAATCGCAACTACCGGAAATTCCGGAGATAAAAGCGCAATCGCCCCATGTTTCATCTCGCCGGCCGCGTATGCCTCGCTATGGACATAGGAAATCTCTTTGAGTTTGAGCGACCCTTCCATGGCGACCGGTACATTGATCCCGCGTCCGAGGAAATACATACTCCGCGCGCCGGTGTATTTTTGCGCGATTGCTTTGACGTGTTCATGATTAGCAAAAATCCTCTGCATCTTTTCCGGGATCTCCGTAATCGCCTTTAGCAGGCGCTGGCCGGTCGCGACGCTCACACGGCGCAAGCGCCCGAACTGAAGCGCATACAGCAAGAGTACCGCCACCATATTGGTGTACGCTTTTGTCGAGGCAACCGCAAGCTCTGGTCCGGCGTGAATGTAGGTGCCGCCGTCCGTCTCACGCGCGATCGTAGAGCCGACGACATTCACAATGCCGCGGACAAATGCGCCTTTGCGCTTTGCTTCCCGGACTGCGGCGAGGGTATCTGCCGTTTCGCCTGATTGAGAAATTGCAAAAACGAGCGTTTGATTGTCGATAATCGGATCACGGTAGCGAAATTCACTCGAAACATCAACCTCTGTCGGAATACCCGCCAGCCGTTCGAATGCGTATTTTCCAACAAGCCCGGCGTGCATTGCCGTGCCACAAGCAATGAGAATTACTCGATTGATCCGACGCATTTCTTCTTCGGTCATGTTGAGGCCGCCCAGTCGTCCGGTTCCTTCTTCCCAATCCATACGGCCGGCAATGGCATCCTGAAAAGTCTGCGGCTGCTCCTCAATTTCTTTGAGCATGAAATGGGCGTAACCGTTTAATTGCGCCTCGGCTTCATTCCATTCGATTTCTTCAACGCATTTCGTGACGGCCTCATCTTTTAAATTGACAATCTTCACGCTGTTTGGATTCACCTCGGCGATCTCTCCATCATCCAAAAAGACGACTCTTTTTGTGTGTGCGAGCATCGGCGTTGCATCGCTTGCCACATAATGCTCGCCCTCGCCTATCCCGATTACGATCGGACTCCCGAATCGCGCGGCCACGATCGTCTCCGGGGCATCCGCATGCATAACAAGAATTCCGTAGGTTCCGCGGACATGCACGAGAGCTTTTTCCACCGCTTGACGCAGATCCCCTGCATAATGCTTTGCAATGAGGTGTGCCAATACTTCAGAGTCTGTTTCTGACTGAAATGCGACCCCCTTCAGTTGCTCTTTTAATTCTCGATAATTCTCAATAATGCCATTGTGCACGAGCGCCAGCTTTCCATCATGCCCGAAATGCGGATGCGCGTTTTCTTCTGTAACCCCCCCATGCGTCGCCCAGCGGGTATGCGCAATTCCGCTCTTTGCCTCTTGACCGAATGTACCCTTGATTTTTTCAATAAGAGCGTCAATTTTGCCGACCGATCGCATGCGGCTCACGATTCCATTCTCAAAAAGCGCCACCCCGGCGCTGTCATACCCGCGATACTCCAAACGACGCAACCCCGAAAGCAAACGAGGGAGCGCTTCTTTTTTACCGGTATAGCCAACAATGCCGCACATAGGAATAAATCAGGGATTACAAAACAGGGTGCATGGTGTCATGCGCCACCGCCAGATCTTCTTTTGTGTTGATCCCAATCGCCTCTTCCGGATCAATCGAGATAGAGGCGATCGGCTCCTGTTCATCAATCGCCATTTTAACTAGGTCGGTGAGATAGTATTCCTTCTGAACATTATGATTGTTTAATCGTGCGAGATGCGGCCAGAGCCATAAGGCGCGAAAACAGTAATAGCACGGATTCACTTCCTTCACCGCCGCTTCCTTCGGCGTCGTATCTTTTAATTCAACGCTGCGGATAATATTTCCTACCGTATCCCGAATGATCCTGCCGAAACCGTGAAGTGAAGCGTGGTGTCCAGCGAAGGATGGCACGGTAGTTGTCATGAGTGTCAAAACTGCGCCATGGTTCAGATGCTCTTCTACCAGCCGGGAAATCGACTCCGGCCGAAGAAATGGCATATCGCCATACAGCACGAGCACATGGTCAGCCGTTCCTTTGAGCATCAGTTCAGTCGTCCCCACCGCATGGCCAGTGCCAAGCTGTTCTTCCTGAACCGCATACCGTGCCCGATCCTTCAGATACCCCTCAACCAGCCGGTGTTTTTTTGACACAACAACGACCGGCTTTTGACAGCACCGCGATGCTTCTGCCGCCGATACGACATACTCAATGAGCGGCTTATCGCGAAGGAGCGTCATGACTTTGGGTACGGCACTCTCCATGCGCTTTCCGTCTCCGGCCGCAAGGATAACGGTGCCGATATTAGCGGACAATGCGTTCGACATACTCGATAATATCAGAGAGGGTTGAAAAATATGGGATATTTGATGCGCGCAATTCTTCTTCTGAATACTTGACGGGGTGGCGCTTGGTAATGACCGTCATATCCGGAAACTCATTCTGCATGCCAACATTTTGCAAAATATCATCGTTGACGAATACATACGCGCCACCGGCACGAACCATATCTCGAACCGCATATTCTTTGTCCTTATGAATCACGATGAAATCGTCAAAATACCTCCCGAGATTGGTCGTGCCGATCCGCATGCGCTGGAACGACTCATTGCCGGCAGTGAGAAGCACCACCCGGCCGCTCACGTCGCGCAAAAATTCCAAAAATGCGGCGGCATCCGGATCTTCATAGTTCCGCTCAAGCAATGATCGAAGCTGATTTGAGACCACCGATGGATTCAAATCATATCCGAGATCCGAGAGAAGCGACACATGCAAATCAAACGTGTAGTTAAAATAATCGCGAGTGGCGCCGTGGACCGCAAGCAAAAATGTCTTATTGAAATCCTCTGGCTTCACCCCGTAGGCTTTGCCGAGAAACCTCTGCATATCCTGCGCCATGGTGTGAGTTCGATAAATAGTATCATCAAAATCGACAAAGGCGACATCAAAACGATGCTTCTTCGTATCTTTCAGCCGGTGGTTCCACGCTTGTTCGAATTGTTTTTCAATATCGCGCAAATCCGTAGTACAGAGAGTGCGATCCGGAAACGTTTTTCGCAAAGCGGCAAAATCCGCATCGCTGTAGCGATCATCTTGCGGTTCCTGGCGAACATACGCGAACATGTCGGGGAACGCGCGAAGAATGTCGCTGGTTTCGTCCGGTTTGTCATTGAAAAGCACGACGCCTTCCCCCGCTCCTCGCGATCCCAATCGCTCATGGAGAATATCGATCTTTCCGGTATTCATGACGTCGGTGTAAATGATATCATCTGGCTCAAAAAAAGCATCAACACCGGACTTCTCTACTTTTTCCTCCTGCCAATCGCGGACACCCAATGACAGCAGGCACCGCGGAATATGATTTTTTTTGCAAAAGGCAAGGAGTGCTTTGGCGCCGGGGAGCAGTCCATCGCCGCGATTCATACCCGTAATGATTGCCGATACTTCTCGGGATTGAAATGATTTGCTGTCTCGCTTCAAATCTTCTTGGAGAACAGAAAGAAAACTTGAAATGCTTATCATCATGCGATTCCCGATGACGCGAGATCGATCGTAGAGCTCTTTTGCTTCCTCGCGCGTATAGCCGTGACATTCGGCGATTTCATAAAATCCATGCTTCTTCCGTTCCGTGTCAAACAAGGTGCTGTCAAAATCAAACACCAGGTATTCAATACGACTCGGTGCTGGAGTTCCATTGATTAGAGCGTCTCCCATAGGGCATCAAAAATATTTTTTTGCGTTTCGCATACACCCGCATTTTCTATCACAACGCCGACCGGCTCTGCCTTGGCATTGAGCGAGATATACGCGGTTTTATTCGGATAAATAATAATGTAGGTTGGTGTTTTGCTTTCGGCTTTCATCCATTTGCGCTCATCGAGACCGCGCAATTCTCCTCCGGCTCCGAACGCAATTACTTTCACGCGAATGCCCCGACGTATTCGCTCTTCACTGAAAGCGGAAAACTCGGTGTAGAGGTACTCTCGCACTCCTTCGGCAGAATAAATACGGTAGGCCTTCCCGGGATCTCTTTCACAAGTTATGAGCACGTCGTCCAAAATGTCCTTGAGGCCATCTTTGCGCACATACCGCGCGACCGGTTCTTCCCCGCCGGTATGGTAAAGCGCCGTGAGTTCGGGAAGCGCGTGCGTAATATCCTTTCCCGCTTCGGCGAGATCATGGGTTTGATTTTCAATCAGACGAAGAATCTTTTCTGGCGGCTCGGCGACAAAATGCTGTTTCGCATCACGATTATAGAAGGTCACAAGCCCCTGCTCCTGCAGCCATTTCAATGAATCATAGGTTGTCCCCCGATTCAGGCCGCAATCTTCAGCCAGGACACGGACAGAACTTGGACCCAATTGAAGGAGCGCCATATAGATCTGAGCACTCTTGTCAGAAAATCCTATTTTTTTTAAAATTGATATTTGCACATTTTTAGCTTATTCTAGATAATATCATGTATAAAAAACCTGTCAACTTTTTTTCGACAGTATGTGGGGATAACTAAATAACCCCCCTTTTAGGGGGGGTTAGATTGGATACGATAAATGAAGACGACGTTGACCTATGCAACCGTTACCTCTTCGCACAAATACACATCTTGTACTGCCTGAATGATCTCTACCCCCTCTGACATCGGTTTCTGGAACGCTTTGCGGCCCATGATAATGCCGATACCGCCGGCCCGCTTGTTCACGACTGCTGTCTTTACCGCGTCCACCATGTCATTGTCGCCGCTCTCGCCACCGGAATTTAAGAGCCCGATCCGACCCATGTAGCAATTTGCTACTTGGTAGCGAACCAAGTCAATTGGATGATCGCTCGACAGTTCCGTGTACATACGTTCATCGTATTTGCCAAATCTCTTTTCGGAAGTATTCAGCGCTTTGTACCCGCCATTTTTGGTCGGAAACTTTTGTTTGATGATATCGGCTTCGATCGTCACACCCAAATGATTGGCCTGCCCGGTCAAATCAGCGGCATCGTTGTAATCCACGCTGTTCACTTTGAACCCGCTATTTCTAACATAGCACCACAGGACCGTAAACATCCCCAACCGATGCGCTTCCGCGAACATGGCACTCACTTCAATAATCTGCCGCTTGGATTCTTCGGAACCAAAGTAAATAGTCGCACCAACACCAACTGCGCCCATATCATACGCTTGCTGGGCTGTGCCAAATAGACTCATGTCATGGGTGTTTGGATAGCGAAATAAGTCATTGTGATTAAGTTTCACGAAAAATGGAATCCTATCAGCGTATTTGTTACTGACCATGCCAAGCACACCAAGCGTTGAAGTCACCGCGTTACACTCGGCTTCCACGGCCAATTTCACGATATTCTCCGGATCAAAATACATCGGGTTCTTGGCAAAGCTCGCGCCGCCTGAGTGTTCAATTCCCTGGTCAACTGGCAGAATCGACACATACCCAGTGCCACCCAACCGACCATGTTTATACAGCCGTTTCAAATTATCCTGCACTTTTTTTGACCGATCAGAATCAACAAACACCTTTTCCATTGCGCCCGATCCTGGGACATGGAGCTGGTCTTTGGAAATTTTTGGGGAATTAAAATTGAGAAGAGATTCGCCCTCTGCTCCGAGCAGTTGCTGTATGGAGGAATAATTCAACATATTTTCAAAACCGAAAATTTATATCTGATTATATCCGATGCTGCGTCTCCAAAAATCGCACCGTCCCCGTCCTCACCCTCATCACCACCGAATGCGTGACGCAATACTCTTTGATATATCGTACGCCTCTAAGGAGCGGGCCGTCAATGACGCCGGTGGCGGTAAACGTGAGATCAGATCCTGCCGCGAGATCATCCATCGTCAATGTTTTGTCGATATCGACAATCCCCATGGCGCGCAACCGCTCAGATTGCCCCTCATCCTTTGGTTTCAATCTCACTTGCATCTCTCCGCCTAGACACTTTATCGCAGTGGCCGCGAGGACTGCTTCGGCAGATGCGCCAATCCCGAGAAGCATATCAATGCCGCTCTCCGGAATCGATGGTGCGATTGCCCCTGCCACATCGCCATCGGAAATAAGACGGACACGAGCGCCGAGCGATCGAATCTCTTTAATGAGCAGTTCATGGCGCGGACGATCCAAAAGCAAGATAACCATTTCACTGACGTCCTTCCCAAGTCTCGACGCTACTGCCGCAATGTTTTCATGTGTCGTCGCACGAAGGTCAATGGCCCCTTTTGCGATTGGTCCCACAGCAATCTTTTCCATATACATATCCGGAGCGCGAAACAGCGACCCTTTGGGACCAGTTGCGATGACCGTTATGGCATTGGGAAGTCCATGAGCAACACTGTTGGTACACTCAAGCGGATCAACAGCAATATCAAACTCCGGCCCACGCGCCCGGCCAAGTTTTTCTCCCACATATAATTCCGGCGCTTCATCCTTTTCCCCTTCGCCAATCACAATAGTCCCAGAAAAATCAATATCAGAAAAACGACGCCGCATGGCGTCGACCGCGGCTCCATCGGCCGCATGTTTGTCTCCCCGTCCCATCCACCGCGCGGCCGCAATTGCCGCCGCTTCGGTGACCCGGACAAATTCCAGCGCTAAATTTCTGTCCATAGTTGGTCCATAGTCTGTAGTCAAAAAAATTACTCCTCTACTCCCCCGATCGCCTGTTCCCACAGTTCATCTGCCTCGTGCTCAAAATTCACTTCCTCCGCATGATCAGCATACCACTGTTCAAACGCGACGCGAAGTTCGTCAGTATCGCTGGCATTCTCAAATGCATCCTCAAGGAGTGCGTATTTCTCTTGGTGCGACATCGCCATTTCTTCTTCCATTTCTTGAAAGAGCGACTCAACGTGGGCTAATACTGCCTGCTTTACCGCATCATGATCCATTGGAGCCATACAAAATAACGAAGATAAAAAATACGAAAAAAACTATAACTCATCCTTAAAAAATACGCAACCCCCAAACGCTGTGGACAAAATGTATTCATGGACTATACTACGATCTCGTATGAAAACCTCAACCATCATCTCTTGGAATATCAACGGCATCCGTGCGGCACTCAAAAAAGGATTTTTAGATTTCATCCGAACCTACAAACCGGATATTCTCTGTCTGCAAGAAACAAAAGCAGAACAGGGTCAGGTGGAGATTGATCTGCCGCAATACGAAGAGTACTGGAACTCGGCGAAACGCAAGGGCTACTCTGGTACAGCGATATTTAGCAAAACAAAACCGCTCTCTATCCAATTTGGACTCTTTGCGAGCAAACACACCAAGAATCTCGTCGATGAAGCAGGTCGAGATGCGGCAGACGAGGGACGTGTCATTACCGCTGAATTTGAATCCATGTATGTCGTGACTGTTTATACTCCCAATGCCAAAGATGACCTCTCGCGAATTCCGCTCCGACAAAAAAAATGGGACCCGCTCTTTTTAGAGCATTTGAAAAAACTTGAAGAAAAAAAACCCGTCATCGCGTGCGGAGATTTCAATGTCGCTCACGAAGAAATTGACCTAGCGCGGCCGAAGGAAAATATTGGAAATAAAGGATTTACTCGAGAAGAACGTGAGGGTTTTGATCATATCCTCCGTGCCGGATTTATCGATACCTTCAGAACGCTCCATCCCGACGAACCCGGACACTACACCTGGTGGACACACTGGGCCAATGCCCGGGCACGCAATGTCGGCTGGCGGATTGACTACGTCCTTGCCAGCAAAACACTCCAGAAAAAAATGACAAAGGCGTTTATCCTTCCCAAGGTCATAGGATCAGATCATTGTCCGGTTGGGATCTCGCTCGACGTCGCGTAACGACCAGCGCTGATAGAGATGCAATTCATTTGCATTTGCAATATAGTTATACACAAAAAATTTATTGACAACTGCAACTCAGTTGTGTTTAAGTATATCTATGTGAAACACAACTGGGTGATGCAGCAGCTCAAAAACGCCGGATACAAGGTGACAAAGCCGCGTCAGAAGATTACCAATTTCATCTCTCACCATGATGGTATTTTCAGCATCCAGGACATCCAAAATGCCCATCCAGGGCTTGACAAGGTTTCACTTTATCGCACTATTGAAACGCTCACCGCACTCGATCTTATCGACCCAATAGCGCACATGAACGGCATGCAACACTATGAGCTCCACAGCACAAATCACCACCACCACGCGCTGTGCACAAAATGCAAAAAAATCGCTCACGTGACCTGTGCCATACCAAAAAAAATCATCCGCGGGTTTTCACAAATACATCACACGCTTTTACTCACCGGTCTGTGTAGGACCTGTAGCCAATAACCTATGCCGTGGACGTATACGATAATCAGTGTTCTCGCCGTCAGCTGTGTTTCAATGGCCGGCATTCTCACCCTCTCTTTCACGCTGGAAAAAATCCGCAATCTTTTGTTTCTTTTGGTCAGCTTTGCGGCCGGAGCCCTTTTGGGGGACGCGTTTCTCCATCTCCTGCCAGAGATTATTGAGAAAACAGGTGGACTGGACAAAAAATATTCTCTCTATATCCTCGGGGGCATCGCGTTATTTTTTATCGTGGAAAAAGTCATTCACTGGCGGCATTGCCATGAACCGGCGACAGAAAATCATATCCACCCCTTTGCTATTACCAATTTGGTGGGAGACGCCGTCCACAATTTTATCGACGGCAT
>JAHFIC010000006.1 GCA_023246555.1 Candidatus Magasanikiibacteriota bacterium | reverse complement strand
CGAAAAACCAGATGAAGAATATGAGAACGGCGAGGGCAAGAAAAAAAACACCGGCTCTCCCAGACCATAATTCAATCGTTTTGAGCGCACTGCCAAAGAAATAACCAAGTAAAATGTGCGTTGCTGCCCACAGTACACCGCTCAAGATATTCCAAAAAAGAAACGATCGCCGTTTCATTCCTGATAGGCCGGCGACAAACGGCACCACAGAACGAATTGGTCCAATAAACCGACCGAAAAAGACGCTTTTGCTTCCATGCTTGGCAAAAAACTTTTTGGCCCGGTCCAGATGAGCTTCTTTGAGCCAACTGCGTTCACTGTGTAAAAATTTTGTCCCTTTGCTACCAAGATAATAACTCAGGATGTCGCCAAGAATCGATCCGATCGCAGCAAACCAAATGAGGTCTCCAACGTCAAGGTAACCTTGAGATGATACAAAGCCAGCCAAAGTAACAAGCACTGCGCCCGGCACCACCGTACCAACAATAACCAACGATTCCAGTAATGCTATCATTAACACAAACCAGTACCCAAGCTGACCGGAGTGCTGAAGGGTGGGAAGCATTATTAGAATGTAGTCGGTCATAATCTCTACGTCTGTTGGTCGTTTACCGTCTTTTTAATAATTGTCTCAAAGAAGGCTCGAGTCAAACGGTACAGAAGGGTACGATTTTCATTTCTCCACCTCCACAATAAAACACCAGTTCGTGAACCAGCGATCTCTCGATGGAAGTTGTTTACACGTGATCTTGCACATCATTTATACCAATTGAAGTTGTCATATGATAGTTTGAATGTCAGTCCGCAATCGCAAGGCACGGTTATGATCTTTCTTTCAACAGTCGCCGCTTCAGCCCGTAAATTTTTAGAACTCCGACAAAAGCATTTTTAATTTCTGTGGTATTGAGCGAACTTTCACCGCGAATGCGATTCACAAAATGGGTCGGCATCTCCCCCACCGTTAATCCGCGATAATACACATTCGTGAGGATCTCGCTCAAAGGAATAAACCCTTTTCCCAACTTGCCGCAATGAGCAACAATGATCTCTGCCGCTCGACGCGAGTATGCTCGATACCCGTTGGTGTAGTCCGCAACCGGCACGCGAAGGAGTGTTTTTGCTACGATATTGGCGACGCGGGAAAATATCCGGCGTGAGAGCGGCCAATGATCAATGCGGCTCCCGGAGACATACCTGCTAGCCACGAGCATTCCCAGTCCGCGATCTTGAAGTACTCTGACAAGTTCTGGAAGCTGTTTTGGCGGATGAGAAAAATCCGCATCCATTTCAATGATGAGATCACATCCCTTTGCGAGACACTGGCGGATTCCTTCGATCACCGCTGAACCACGACCGTCTTTTTTTTCTCGATGCGTGACGGATACTTGAGAAAATCCGCTCGCTGACACCGCCTGAATCGTCTTGTCGTCTGGAGAATCGTCGACAACAATAACAGACGCATCTGGCAATTCAGAAACGATGGCGGAAAGAAGTGCTCCAATATTTTCTGATTCGTTGTACGCAGGAATGACCACGCCAACATTAGGTTTTTCCATGCTCATCAAAAAATTGACGGAATACGCGGCCAATATACGCGAAATCATCGGACGTCATCCCCGTGTGACAACCGATATAAAATCCGTTTTTGTTGATATGGTCCGCGACAGGGAGCTCAGGCCCCAAATTTCCATACTGTTTTATCACAAACGGCTGATTAATAAGCGGCAACATCATCCGTGTTTCAATGTTGTACTGTTCTAAATAATTAATGAGGGCATCGCGCGATACCTTGCTAGCATCTTTCACCACGACTGGAAACATCATAAACACGTGCTTGTCTTCATTCGGCCATGTCGGCAATTGAAGCGTATCGGCAAACGGCGTCAATACGTCGATGAGCGCGAGGGCATTATCCCGACGAATACGAAGCGCGTCCTCAAGCCCGTCTTCCATATCCGCGACGCCAACCGCCGCTTCCATTTCCGTCGCGCGAAAACTGTATCCTGGCCGAACAAAAGTAAACCGTCGGCTAATAATCTCTCGAAGTTCGTCATTGGTTTTGTTATTGTCGTCATCGATTTGCATGTAAATGCCATCACGGCCATGATTCGCCAAACTTCGCAAAATTACGGCCAATTCCGGATCATTCGTCGCGGCAAATCCCCCAACACCGGTCGTGAGAATATGCGCCTGGTATGTAGAAAAACAGCTGATATCGCCAAACGAACCAACCGGCTTCCCACGATACGCGGCAAATGATGCTTCGCACCCATCCTCAATCACCCGAAGCGAATGTTTTTTTGCGATGGCCATAATCGACTCCATATCAGCCGAAAGCCCAAAAAGATGGGTAGGAAGAATGCACCGGGTGCGAGTGGTAATTTTTGCTTCTATCTTTCCAGGATCCATATTGTATTCTTTCGGATGCACATCGACAAACACGGGAGTGAGGCGATTGTTGGTTACCACATTCAGATCGGCAATAAATGTAATCGATGGCAAGAGGACCTCATCGCCATCGGCCCACCCGTATTTCTCCTTGAGTGCCGCGACAGCAATCCGAAGAGCGCTGGTCCCGCTATTCAAAAACACAGCGAATTTGCATCCATGCGCAGAGGCAAACATCTGTTCAAATTTCTTGGAAAACGGACCATAGGTGAGGCGATTGCTATCAAGCACCTCTCGCACATAGCGCTTGGCCAAATCACTCACATTGCAGGTGCCAACCCCAATCGTTTGTTCGCGTTTTTCGATCATAGACAATAATGAATTTCACTCTCAGAGGATATCATACTCTTTTTTTCAAAACAAGATCAAAAGAGCAGCCGATGAGGAGAAAAAGCTCAGGATAGGAAAGCACGCGATAGCGGACAAACACCAAAGGCCCGATCGAAAAAAAGATAAAAAATGCCGCGAGGGTAAGAAAAAAAATCATGCCCAAACGGCCTTCCGGACGAGTATTCCACGATACGAAAAAGCCCAAAATAATCCCTGCATACGCGGCAGCCCAAAGAAGCGCCCCGATGAGAAATACCGCGTGAAACGCGTCTCTTCCAAAAAGCGCAGCCAGCGCCTCGCCGTATCGACCATCACGAAAAAGTCCGGTGATGTGCTGATCAGGAGCATGGCGTTCATAGCCAAAAATTTCCAAAAATTCATCATACCCACTCGCAAACAGCCCGGATGGTATTGAAGCAAAAAAATATTGAACCACCGCCGCCGGGTGTTGCGCCAAAATCCTCCGTGATTCCTGAGACAACACGCTCGTATATGAAAACGTGTGTTCGAGCGCCGCCTCACTGAAATTTGGAATCATGCGGTGAATGTTTTCTGCAAGAACGCGTACAGCGCTTGCGTAATCTATCCCGCGCGCTTGTGCCTCTGCGATGGGAGCAACACGAAAATACAAAAGATACGTATCAAGATTCGTGAGCTCATACGAACCAAACAGGCGATGCTGACGCACGCTCCAAGGTGCGAGAACGGCAGCAAACACCGTTCCGAATACCAGTGCTCTTCGGATATGCTGCCGCCATTCACGTCGAAATCGCCAAAACAAAAAAACAAGAAACACCATCGGGAGATATAAGGTCAGCGGACGCACCAGCGTGGCCGCCCCAAGAAAAAATCCTGAAAGCGCTGGTGAGACGCGCAATTTCCCCAAAAGCATCCACTGGCCAAAAAAATACAGGGACAAGAGGAGAAAAAACAGAAACAGCGTCTCCGTCATGACCGTATTACCGAGAAGCACCCCGTATGGTTCAACGGCAAGCAAAAATCCGGCGATCTTCCCTGCACGCATTCCAAAAAAAAGTTTGCCGATGCGATAGAGGAGAACAGCGCTTATTCCAGCGATTCCATGCTGAACAATCGGGATAACCCACAGTGGAATGTGGAGAAGGTAAAACACCGAAAGAAACAATGGATACAGTGGTGTGCGCATAGCGCTCGTCACTCCATTCATTTGAAATCCGTGGCCCTCCGCGATGCTTTTGCCAATATCCAAATACCCGAACGAATCAGAATTTCCTGCGGTATAAAAATCAGAACCAAAATGTCGCAAAAAAAGGATCATCAGACAAAAACGTACGATTATCGCAATAGAAAACAGCATCGTTTCAGTGGGATAGCGCGCAATGGTTTGTCGGAAAAAACGTAGGGACATAGGGTGAATTTAAAGGGCGTAAATCGTGATATGGTCAAACGCAACCAGCGGTTGCAAACCAAAACGGTCAATCGCCCACTCCGGATGAAGTGTTCGATCCCAGACAAGATAATCTGCCGGGTAACGCTTCAGGAACGAAAGAAAATTTTTATCATCCACCTCCGCGTATACCGCGGCGATCTGGTCAATGACTGACTCGGGGAAACATCCATAGCACACCCCCGGCAAAAAACTATACGCATAGCCAAACGCAAAACCGCTGATGTCGTTCCGATGCGCCTCAAGATATGAACGGATATCCGTGTCTCCAATACCACCGAGATATATGTAAGCCGCATACGCATGAAGCAGGCGTTCATTCGATACAAGGGTATAGAAGCCTGTGTTCGGAAAATAGATATTATTGTGGGTCAAAGCCGGAACAACATCGGAAAACGGCAAGGAGGCGACAATGGTCGTATCCTTCGCGGTCTCACGATTCAACCACTCAATAACTGGGGCATACCGCTGTTCTTCTTTTACCAGCGGAAGGATGGCACGGTAGGCCGTTGTCTGGACAACGACACCATGCGCCAGCGGCACGAAAAGAAGGAGCGCAATACCAACCCAGTGAATCCAACGATTCTGTATCCGAGACAATCCAAAAAATGCGAGGAGGGTGAAAAAAATAATCACAAGCGGCGTATTGTAATACCAATGATAATGATGATTAAACAAGTAAAGCCCAGTCACCACCTGTTCATTGACGATCGCAAATCCCGCCAAAAAACTCGCCAGAAAAAACAAGCGAACGCGCTCGTCAAGTCTCTGCCGGAAAAAAATAAATAGTACAAATGCTCCCGCCATGAGACGGCTCACATTTGGCACGCGCATGTGAACGAATCCGAACCGCGGCGCGGACTCTGTATAGGCCAGCGCATGAGATGCGGCAAACGCATTCAAAAAATACGGAATACCCAAAACGAATCCGCCGAGAGAAATCTCGGCGATCGTACGCACCTTTCTCCAATCTTTCTTCATCGCATAGACCAGGAACAGCCCACCGTTCAGTGCAAGAATAAACGACCAAGTGAACAGATACACGTAGAATGAAGCGCCGAAAAGAATCAGCGCAACGATCGTGGAACGAACCCGCCCATGCGGATCATGGAGGCTTTTCCAAAAGAAAAAAAGGTAGACGAAAAAGAACAGTGAGCTGACTTGCGGATTGATCGGCCGACCATAATCAATAAAACCAGCATGCGCCGGAATCCCCCATCCGCGTACGACGGAAATAATATAACCGGGATCGACCAAGCTATACCCAAGCACCACGAATACCGCGGCGACCCACCCGGCGGCTGGCTGTTTTGATATCTCAAAGACGAAACGATAGATGAAAAATGCCAACGCGCTGGTGAAAAAAAATCGAAGGATCATGACGGCGTCTATCGCGGAAAGATGAAGGATTTTCCCGATCCACGCGACCAAATGCGCCGAGAGCGGCGGAAACAGATACGGCGAATCTTTGAGATCCGCGAAAAACGGATTCCCAAGCCCGTAGTGCCCATCATAGACTTCCTGAATTTGCGCCACATAATGCGCCTCGGTATTTGTTTTCATGAGGGGAAACCCTCGATAAGCTTCTCCAAATCGAAAAAAAAACGGCGGCGCGGCAATGATCGCGCCAATGGTAAAGGAGAGAATGATACCAAGACTGTGTTGTTTCAAAAAAATTTTCATACAATTCTACTTTCCCCCGCCGTTGGCGTGGCCCCGCCCGGGGGCGGGGGTAGATTCTCGCTTCTCAAATAACACGTACGCATCATACTGTTTCACCCGCGCATAGTTCGCTTCAAACTGTTCTTTATACTCCATAAGATACGCGTTTCTGTCCGGTTCGCCGCTCACAATGTATTTTGGCAACTGTCCGGTGGAAAAAATATCTTCTCCAAACGCAACATAGGGATTCATGTGGAGATACTGCCGCGCCTGCCGATTTTTCAAAAGAAAAAATAATTCCGGATGATCAAAAATAAAAATATCCATGGTTGGGCCAAGCCCCAGATCGATTCCCGCGGCCAGTTCGCGCGGCGCGGGATTATAATACACACGACTGAATCGTTCGCGGGAAAGATGTACGCCCTGCACAACGACGAGTGCGGCGAGCACGCAGGAAACCCCTGCCACGCGAAGCTTCGACTGCTTCACACCGGCAACAACCTGATCAAGCGCAACCGGGAAAAACGTCAGCGCCAGAAGATGCGCCGGGAACAAATACCGATACCAACCGACGGTGCGGACAAAAAAAATCGTGTTCAGAAGGAAAAAGAGCGTCATGATAAACTCTGTCTGGCGAACAGCGCTTTTCCTCGCGGCAAGAATGACCATAATAAAAAACGTTCCGGCAAGGAGCGCGAAGTGTACCGGTGTTGTCTCTGTCACAAACCGCACAATGTTCGCGCCGATAACGCGCTCCACATTATAGGGATTTTGGTAATACCCAACCGCGCTTTGGATGCTCTCTCCGCTGAACCCGTTCGGCAGGAGGGTCCGAAGCCAAACGATGAGCGGCAGTGCCGCGCCGAGCGCCAGCAACCCCCACCGTTTCCACGGAGTGTGCTTCCGCTTTATGGCGAGGACGATTTCAGAAAACCCAACCGCGCCGAGCGCCAGCAAATAAAATACTTTTGTTGCCGCTGTAAGGCCAAGGAAAACGCCGCACAAAATTATTCCCCACCATTTTTCTTTCCTCAATAGTAGTAGCGCAATAAGGAAATACACGAGCCCCGCCACTTCGCCAAGACCACCGCTCATGCCGTGGCCATAAAATGGCAAAAAGGTGGCAATGAGTGCAACAGACCACGAAACGTATTTCGCACCGTACCATTTATAGACGACAAAGGACGAGACAATGAGATAGGCGACGAGAACAAGTATCATGACGACCTGCGCTTGCGCCAGACCAACACCAAACAGTTTGAACGCCATAATGATCCATCCAAGCATCGGGTAATTGGTGCTTATCATGAGCGGTCGGTTGTCCACGTATTCCCCAGGCGCCAAGCGCAAACTGTACACGCCGTCCTCGACAAATGTTTTGGCGATGCCGAGGTTCACACCCTCATCAAACCAAGGCGACGGACTGTCGGGGAAGCCCCACAGCGCGGAAAACAGAAAAACGGCCGTGCCGGCAAAGAGCGCCACCATGCGAATCCGATTGAACTGAAGAAACCGCAGGGAAAAAAACAGCACGAGCAGATCTTTTGCCGTGCGCGGGATACGCTTGGCAATGTGGTAGGTGGTCTTTCTTTTTTCTTCGCACACAACCGGTATTTCTTCGGTGGCGAGCCCCGCGTGCTGGGCGCGCATCACGAACTCGGTATCAAAAATCTCGCGTTCTGTTTTGCACTGCTCGATAATCGGCAGCATCTTGTCTCGCCGTAAAAGCTTCATGCCGTGCGTGTCTGTGCCGTGAAACCCAAAGACAAAACGCAGAAGCCCGTTGAACGTTTTTGTTATGAGCCGCCGCACAAACGGTCGCGTGTCCTCGGCGCCTTCCATCGTTTTGGAGCCAACGACCATGTCGAGATTCCTTTCTTTTTCCAATGCAAAGGCTTTGCGTATAAATTTAACATCCCAAAAATCAATATTAAAAAGTACAACAAATTCACCTCGCGCTTCAAGAAGTCCCCGCTTCAATGCTGGTCCATATCCTGCGTCGGGCAAATGCATCACGCGAATCTGCGTATATCGGCGTTGCAGCACTTCAGCGATTGTCCGTGTTTTATCATGACTGCCATTTTCCACCAGGACCAACTCATATGGTATTTCAGAAATGATATTCTTCATATCCAAAATGATCCTTTCTACTTCCTGCTCTAGAATCGCTTCTTCGTTATAGATTGGAATGACAATCGAGAGTTTCATACCATCCATTTATCGTGCCACCGCTGAAACACGATCAGCGACCACAATTTTTTTCGGTGATCAGCTTTTTTGTTCATGTGTTCCGCAATGAGTTTTTGTGTCATATCACTATTGAACAATCCATGTGTTCGGATCTTTTTCGGCGCCAATGTCTCCTGCACAAACGATTTGAGTTCTCCGGCAAACCATGATGAGAGTGGCACGCCAAATCCTTGTTTTTTCCGATACACAATCTCGCGCGGCAATTTGTCTTTCATGAGCTCTTTCAAAAGATATTTTGTCGTGAGCCCGTGGATTTTATGAGTATACGAGAGTGAACTCACAAAATCAACGAATTCGTAGTCCAAAAACGGCGCTCGAACTTCCAAAGATGCTGCCATACTCGCCCGATCAACCTTCACGAGCACTTGATCCATGAGGTAGGTCTTCATATAGAGATACACCAACCGGTTCCACTGATTCTCACTCCTCACGTTTCCCCAATACCGATCAATGTCTTCAAACACGCTCATATCTTCCACACTATTCCCCATCCACGCGTGATGGCGGTATTTTTCTGGCACAACAAGCCCCTGGAGAAGTTGATGAATCTTAAAGCGCGCGTTGAAGTGCGTCTGCGATACCGGCAAAAACTTTTCCATGATCTTTAAAATCGGCGTGCCCGCTTTGAGGAGTGGAAACAATCGCTCCGCCTGAAATGTCGGATACCCAAAAAATAGCTCGTCTCCGCCATCACCACCCAAGGCGACGGTGACGTGTTTTTTTGTAAATCTGGACAAAAGATAGGTTGGGATAACAGAGTAGTCAGCCATCGGCTCGTCAAGAAATTCCGCGATACGCGGAATAAGATCAAGCGCATCTTTCGCGGTCAGTCGTTCTTCGTGATGATTTGTGCCGAGTAGTTTCGCCACGCTTCTCGCGTAGGAACTTTCATCAAAACTTTTTTCTTCAAACGCGATACTAAATGTCTCCATCGGCCGCGAGCTGTTTTTCTGCGCGTAATAGCAAATCGTCGAACTATCGAGCCCGCCCGAAAGAAAAACCCCAAGCGGCACATCCGAGACGAGCCGTGACACCACGGCTTTTTCCAGCCGTTCTTCCATTTCGGTGAGGATGGCTTTTTTATTCCCTTTTCTTTCGCCAAAATGGATATCCCAAAAAGTCTCCTTTTTTACTTCGCCATGTTCATAGACAAGATAGTGCCCCGGTTCCAATTTGTACGTCTGCTTGAATATGGTGTGCGGCGTGGGCACATAATCGTACGCAAAATATTTTTGCAAAGATACCGGATCAATCTCTTTTTGGAAACTGGGGTGCCGCATGAGCGATTTGAGCTCTGATCCAAAAAGAAACGTGTTGTCCATGAGGGACCAATAGAGCGGCTTCTTGCCCAATCGATCGCGCGCCAACACCAGCCGATCCTTTGGTTTATCATATAATCCAATCGCAAACATGCCGTTGAATTTTTCAAAACATCCGGTGCCATACTCAGTGTAGGCGGCGATAATCACTTCCGTGTCGCTCCCGCTTTTGAACGAATAACCTTTTTGTTCAAGCTCGTGACGAATGGTTTGGAAGTTATAAATCTCGCCATTGAACACAATCACAATGTTTCCGTCCGGCGACAGCATCGGTTGGTGCCCCAGGGGCGAGAGGTCAATAATCGAGAGCCGCCGATGACCAAACCCAACATTGCCCTGCACAAAAAATCCGGAATCATCCGGTCCGCGATGAATCATCGCGTCAGTCATTTTTTGAAGCGTATCTCTACCGCCTTTTCCCACGTACCCGGCTATGCCGCACATAAGTGTAAAATTTTCTGAGCTCGTTTTGACCACGTACACTCCTTTACTTTTTCAAACGCTCGGTCGGCTTTTTGCGCCGACTCTTCCGCGTGCATGAATACGAATTGAATGGCGTTTGTGAGCGACTGGGCGTTGTCCGGCGCAAAAAATGTCGCGGTGGAGTCGTCCAACGTCTCGCGGATCGAAGGCAAATCAGAGGCGATAATCGGCCGGCGCGCCGCCATGTACTCAAACAATTTCATGGGCGATGTATAACGCGCTGAAACAACCTCTTTCCCGCTATTGGGAATAACTAAAATATCAGCGGCTTTGAGGTAGAGCGGGATCATGTCGGGCGATCGGTGTCCGAGCACCAATACATGTGTCATTCCCTTCGCTTTTATTTCAAACGCTTTTCTATCCTCTTTTGTCCCGCCGACAAAAATGAAGCGCTTGTCCGGACACATCGACGCCGCCGCAAGAAGCGTCTCGGCGCCTTTCCAGTCGTAGAGATGTCCGGTATACATGACGATTTGGCGATCAAGCGGCAAGTCGAGCTTTTCCCTCGCCTCTTTTTGCGAGACCGTAATGTCAAATTGCGCTAGGTCCACCGCGTCTAACGCGACCATAATTTTTTCTGGCTGGACGCCGAACGCCAAAAGATCCTCTTTAAGCCCATCGGAAATCACGACCAATCGATCGACGCGAGCCAGCGCGCGACGCCAAATCCATGTATTTTTTTTTGGCAACCGATGAATTTCAAAAATCAACTCTTTTGCGCGAGGTGGAAATGCTGTAACAAGAAGCTCACGCGTGTAGACGATCGATGCTCTCCACTCCCGGCTCCGTACGCGTGATGCGAGCCAAACGATTTTTACAAACGAAACTGTCTGAAGAAAAAACCACAGTGGTTTCAAAAACGGCAGCCATAGCATGTCCAATGTAAAAAACCGCCGCACGGCAAAACTCCTCTTCACGCCGTAATAGCGAAAAAGATCGCCGCTCATTCGATTGACGCGCCAGGGCAAAATAAGATCCACCTCGGCTCCAGTCCCGGCAAACGCCTCGCACATCTTGGCAATCTGAATCCCGTGCGCTTTCTCTGTCGGCATCCGAGCGTTCGCGATGTAGATAAGCTTTCTCATACTCGTTGACGCTCTTTACCAAAAAGCGATTCATAAATAAGTTCGATCCTGGTCGGAGTGAGCCGATACCACGATTGACCGCGCTCTTCCAAAATCTCACCTTCCCGCTCTGGGAGTGCGTCACCGCGTTTTTGGCGATGCGCCCGCGCAAGTTCGAGCAGGTCGCCGTCGATTTTCTCTGCCACGCCCTCAAATTGAATCCCTGCCTCGTCATCTTCTTTTTTGCTCGTGGTAATGCTTCCCGCCACCTGCGGATTCTTCTCAATTGCTTCAGAATGGCGCGCATCCACTCTCGAAAGCCAGTAGATACTCAACTCATCGTCAAAAACATAAATCACATCGCTCACCCAAACCCCCTGCTCATCCACCGTGCCCAAACTCATGAGGTACCCATCTTCAAGCACTTCCCGAACGAGTTGTTTCAAGTCCTGACCTGGGTGCATAATGAATGTATCGTACCACCAATTTTCCTCTTGCGTCAACCAAAAAAACGCTTGAACAAGCGAAAAAGAAAAGACCGGAGCTGGTAAAAACCAACCCCGGCCAATGTTCATCTTCAATGAGCTTAGTCCCGAACCTCCCCCAACCGCTGAAGATCAACCAACCGGTGATACAACCCGTTTTTCCGCATCAGCCGGTCGTGATCTCCTTCTTCCACGACCACCCCGCGATCCAAGACCAAAATTTTATTGGCCTTTACAATCGTCGCTAGTCGATGTGCAATGACGATAGTGGTGGTCGTCTGCGAAACTTCTTCGAGTGCGGCTTGTATCACTCGCTCCGATTCCGCGTCGAGACTGCTGGTGGCTTCATCGAAAATCAGAATACTCGGCTTCATCAGCAGCGCGCGAGCGATACCGAGTCGTTGACGCTGTCCGCCGGAGAGCTTCACCCCATGCTCGCCGACAAGAGTGTCGTATCCCAAGGGCAGACGTTCCACAAACTCGTCAACGCGCGCAAGCCGTGCGACACGCGTCACTTCTTCTTTTGTCGCGTCCGGCCGGCCATAGGTGATGTTCTTCCAAATGCTCCCGCTCATGATCCCGACTTCTTGCGCCACATAACCGATACGACGACGGTACTCCGCCAGCGACATGTCGTGAATCGGCACACCGTCCACCACAATACACCCAGAACTTGGATCATAATATCGAAGAAGAAGTTTCACCACCGTGGATTTGCCACCACCGCTTGGCCCAACCAAGGCAACTGTCTCGCCTGGAGCGGCGACAGACGACACATCTCGAAGGGTTAGCGACTGCTGGTTATAACCGAAAGAAACATTTTCAAATGTCACGCGTCCTTCCCACGTCGCCGGGTGCTTCGATTCTTTCGGCACGGCGATATCGATCGGCGTCTCGAGAAGTTCCATAAGGCGCTGGAGCGGTTCGACCGCTTCGACCATATGATCGATGATCTTCGTCAATGAGGAGAGCGATGAATAAGCCATGCTTGACAGCGACAAAAACAGTACGACCGTGCCAATCGAGAGACTTCCGTCTGCCGTGTGCTTCGCCGACAGAAGCAAAATGATGAGAAGCGCGGTATTGATAAATGCCGCGCGCAGAAAATCTGCTTGGGTGGCGACTTTCACCCGCAAGAATCCCAGCGCTTCGATTCTATCCCGAAATGCCTGGTACTCGCTTGCCTCACGCGCTTCTTGCCCGAATGCCTGTACGGTTTGGATATTGATGATTGATTCGCCCAGCTGTCCTGAAGACTGCTCGTACAGATCCTCCTGCTCATGGCGCCACACATATGTCCGGCTATGCTGACGCCAGGTGATAAACACGAACACCGGAATCGATGCCGCGAAAACCATTGCGATCTGCCATTTGAGATAGACCATGATCGCAAAGGTAAAAAGAACTTGCATCGACATCGGGATCATCATGTACAAGAGACCGGCCAAAAACTCGGTTAGTTTTTCTGTCCCGCGTTCCAGCTTGGCGATTTTCTGCCCAGTCTGTTCGCGCTCGTGATACCCCAACGAGAGCGACAGGAGCTTCTTCTGGACCTGGGTTGGAAGATATTTCTCGGCCCAGAGCAGTCGATGGGTGACCAGACGATCGACCAGCATATCGATGCCCGCAACCACCGCATTGGCGGCAAAGATGCCAAAGGCCAAGAAAATTACTGTTTGGAACAGATCCGATTGTCCGTGAGACAACGCATCAATCACCCGCATGGACAAAAGCGACGGAATCACTTTCGCCGCTTCAAAGATGACGACCGTCACGATGACCTTGCCAATGTCTCGCGCGCTTGGACGCATGAGGGTTGTGAATTGTCGAATGAACATCAGTGCCGCGTTCATGGTTTCTCCTATGCAAAAACGCTCTGTCCCGGGTGGGACAGAGCGTTGAAGTGAAAACTGGAGAAATCATTTATCTATAAAACAAAATAAAGATATCGTTCACCGCAATGCGCTGTCCCCGGGCACACGTCACCCTTGGGACATCTGGAATGTGTGAGATGCTTTTTCGGCCAAGCAAAGCCACCCGATCGTTCATCCGATCAGACTGGAATGCGGCCTGAATTGTGCGCATGGACGTAGTCATAAATAATAGATTTGGTCTGTTCCTCGTGAGGAACGGTGTACAATACCTTCTTTCTTTATCCCTGTCAATAGGGCACTGTAGATCACGCTTACCCTTGCTCGCCACCGCCGGTAGTCTGGCAGGATAGTGACTGCTCGTCTTGATACGGTTTGGCTCGACTATTCATTTCATCTTCGCTGAGCTTGCCTTCGGAGTATTGTATTTTTAGATCCTTCAAGAAGTTATTCAGCTCCTCGCAACGCGCAGATGTTGCTGGCTTCGGAGACATCGGCGCCGGGATAAAACAATTTGCTGATTGTTCCTCTTCATAGGGTTTCACTTGAGCGCTAAACTCACCTCCATCTATCTTGCCTTCGGTATATTGCGTCTTTAAATCTTGCAACAGCTTACTCAATTCGTCACAACGTAGAGATGTAACTGGTTTTACGGACTCTGCCGGAGATGCTTCTGGCACGAAACACGCTGACGATAACTGATCCTGATACACCTTTGCCTTGCTGTCCAATTCCTCTTGAGTTATTTTTCCGTCCACATGTTGCGCCTTTAAATTACCGAGGGCGTTATTCAGTTCATCACAGGATAGGGCGACGGGCATCGAAGATTTTACCGGCAAAGATCCCGCAGGCGCTTTTTTTGTCGGAGGCGGCGGCACTGCGACAGGAGTGCCAAAAGTAAAATCAAAATTCCATTCAACTTGACGCGCTCTTCCGTACAATTTCTCGCACGCAGAATTTTCCAAACCGCAATACGCGTACACTGACAAGCGATACGAGCCGTCTTCCTTTGGAACATTGACTGTGAGATCCCACGTTGAGCCATTGAATTCAGCATTGCCGCCAAAAAGCGTTTTTACTTTCGGGATAACAATATAGACTTGAACACTGAAACCATCTTTTGGCGTAGCCGCGGTATTGTCCGGTTCCCGAACATGAATGGCCAATGGCCAAATTTCTCCCCGGACAGGTGTGCTGGAATACCCCTTGACGCTAGCGATGTTAAATATATCCGCTGCTGTTGGCGGCGCGGGAGGAGTAGCAGACGGCGTGAGTTGAATAAGCGGGGCCGGAATGAACGATTGATTGAATCCAGCTGATTCCGGCGCCAAATTTTCTTGAGACGCTCCTTGCTGTTGCAATTCTTGTCTATGCTGTTCCCTTTCTTCTTGATAAATCTCCGGGCAATACCGAGAAATTTGCGAATGCAGAACTTTGCCGACATCGGTGCATGCCTCGTCAGAATAAACCCCTGAATCGCAGTCAGCCTGCCATAGCGTACGCCGGTTTTTCAATTCTTCGCACGATGTAATATGAGATATCGGCAAAAGTTCACATCCATCCTCACGGATAAGGCGATACCTTTTTTTCCGATATTCAACCACAGACTCTTCATATTCTTTATTCTTGGCCTGCTTATTCTCTTTGAACTTTTTATTAAATTCCGCCGCGGCCTGAAAAAGATCCGCGCACGGCTTGGAGGGAGGCGGGTGGCGTCGTTTCTCAAGGTCTTCACGAATGGCTTTAAGTGTTTCCGGGGAAACGTAATATTTATCAAGAATGTTATTCCAGCATTCTTGGTATTGTTTTTCCAATTCTGCCTTTCCGTTTTTATAGGTAGTTTCATCAATCGCCCCTCTCACGTAGCCGTGCTCCCAATCTCTTTGTCTTTGCTTGTATTGGGACATAAACACATCGCACGGCTCCTCGTATTCCGAAGCTGGTTGCACCGAAGTCGGCCTTTCAGGAGGAGATGCCGATGGTTCTGATGATGCATCTTGCGCATCCAAGAACGCTGGCAACGTCGGGGCAGGGTAATAGCATGTCAAGAGATCCTTTTGCGCTCTCTCTGTTTGAACAAGGAATTCCTGCTGGGTAATGCCGTTATCGGCAAACTGATCTTTGAGTTGAAACAACGCGTCTTCCTGACTTTTGCAGAGATTAGCCGCTGGCGGAGTATTTTTAACGACTGCCACTGTCGCTTTTTGAAGCAGGCGATCAGTGACTTCGCGCAATTGCGCAACTGTCGCGTCGTCTACGGAATTGTTTCCAAACGCTGCTCCAAGTTTTTGAGCAAATCCGCTTATCGTATCTTTCGTGGCCGCTTTGGAAACGAAATCCTCCAGTGTTTCTTTTGTCGTATCAAGATTTTTTTGAGCATCCGGATGATTCTCAAGCTGTTGCTTCAGCTCGAAAAATAATTGTTCATGCTTTACCGCGCGATCAACAATCTTTTCAAGAAGCTTGTCAATATTTGGATTTTGCGAGGTTGCTTCAAGTTTTTTCAGGCGGACTTTCAGCTCTTCTTGAGATGCGCTGTAGTTTCCAATAGCCTTGCCGATGGCTGCTTCAGCGTTGGGAGAAGTTTCAACGATTTTTTTTGCCTCTAAGATCTTTTCATCGGCAAACTTCAGCTCGAGATCGATTTTTTTTACGGGATTAAACGTAAAAAACTTTTGTATCCCGCGAGTTACATCCTTGAGGAAATAAAAATTGCTTGTCGGCAAGAGCGTTGGTTCTTCAATGCCAAAATCGTCTGCGGTCACGCTCTCCGCCCGTACCACGGGGGCCGTGATAAGAAAAAACAGTGCCGCGAACATATAGACAGCGACAGCAACGACAGCTGCTCTTTTTGATATTCCACGTGGCATAATGTATAAAATTTATAAACTCTTCTTTTTTCCATAGTATAGTATACACTCTTTCAAATTCAATTTCCATTCGATGAAGGCGGGACGATTCTATGGTATACTAATTGCGATCTATGAAATCAAAGAGGGTGATCGTCAGTATGCTCATCATCGGACTCGGCGCGACCGCTCTCCTCGCCCTGCGTCCGCGCCTTTTTTCTGTCACCGCCGAAGTTGCCGAGCGGACGGTGGCATCATTGCCTGAAGTTCAATCATACGCGCAAACCTTGGCGCAATCTGGCGCCAAAGCAACCATCACTGCCGAAGATGCGGGTGAGACGTGGAACGTGCACATATATGAAATTGTCCAAGACGGCGATTCATCCCACACGGCGACGTTTGGGTGGTATACAGTGGATAAAAAAACCGGGAGAGTGGAAAAAACATTATGACAATGATTGTCCTCAAGCATGTACCGTATGCATAAATTTATTCAAAACAAGAAAAAAATTTTGATCGCGGCTGGGGCGGTGATGTTCATTGCGATTATTGGGATAGTTTGGTTTTTGATATCGAAAAAAAATTTGAATAATTCAAATTCGTATCCTTCTACAGAAGATTCCGTAACATCTCCTGAACCGCAGCCATTGGCCGATGTATACCCGGAAGACCAGCATTTTACTGCCATACAATATTTGTGGCGAGAAGGCGTGCTTACGGGAGATGAAAAAAACAACTTTCATCCACAACAGATTGTCAGTCGGGGTGAGTGGGCCGAGCTTTTGGTGGCGCTAACCGGTTCAAATCCGGATCTGAAAAAGGATCGCCTGTGTTTTTCTGATGTCGCGGGCAAACCGTTTGAGCCGGCGGTGTGTTATGTCTGGCGTCAAGGATGGATGGCGTCAGAAGATGGTTGGATGGCCCAGGAAAAACAAAGCTTTTTTCGTTTGATTGGGATTGCGTATGCGAAAGAAGCATCTCTTTTTGGAGAACAACATCCAGTGAAGACAACAGAAGCAATCGGTTCTCTTGCACGTGCCATGAATTGGGGCGTCACCAGCCCCGAGAGAGCAATGGGCGATGATGCCCAAGCCCTGATGTTTGCCAAACAGGTAAACATCTATCAGCCGCAAGGTGCGGATGACGCCATCACCCGCGGAGAGGCAGCCGGAATTGTGTTTAGAGCATTGGCAACGCTTCCGTTTGGGCAAGACACCTATGACCCAAAATATGATGAAGCGGTCAAGGGGTATAGCGTGCCAGAATTGGTCGTAGGCAGTGACCACAGTCGTGATAATGGTCTGGCACGCGCAGTGACAGCCACGGAGTTAGTCGCGGGGTGCAAAAAGAAAATTGCCAATTTGGAACAAGCTGGAGAGCATAAAAAGGCAAGTGAAACCGGCTTTTATTGTCTAAAATACGGCCTTGAACGATTTTCCGAGAGCCCAGATCTCCCCAGCCTGGGTGCTAATCGGTACCATGAAACCACAAACTACATCAATTATTGCAAAGTCAGCATTGCGCAAAAAGAAACTGATATGAGCGCCACGGCTCCAATGACGCACTTTGTCCTGCTTCAGCATTTGATGGGCTTTAGCTTTGATTGTCTCAAAGCGTTGAACAGCGATCTGCATGATCCAAGCCTTGTGCCGCGATTCGGCAGTGACGACCTCCGCGAAACTACCAATCTGGTGGATCATTGCCAGGCGATCATGAGCGCACTCAAAGGTCAGTATGATCCCGTTCATTGCGAACCGGGTGATGTCTCCCGTCGTGATGATGTCATCAAAAACTTAAAAAAGGTTGAGTCGTGGTGTACGAAATCTTGGAATAGTGACGCACATGATCCCAGTATTGCCGGGCCGAGATTTGACGATGATGATTATGGCACCAATGAGCTGTACAGCCACCGCGTTTGCGGCATTCAGCCGGATGCTCCGACAGACGCTCCGCTGGTCAAGAGCCAGTCAACTACTTGGGGTTCGGCAGATAATTGGGAAACAGCCTACGAAGTTTACTTTTGGCTACATATCCAAGATCCTAGACTCTATCCAACATTTTGGGATGCGTACAATGACCCAAATATAATCAATCAAGTATTACGCACACTACCCTTAGGAGAACCGGTGGATCTGCACGCGTATTTCAATACGCCGGGCGTGCGAGAATATTATGAGTCAATGCGCACGGCCGCAAATAATGATCTGATGCCGCCAATCGCTAATTTTCTAAAAGATATTAACCAGTACCAAGCGAATTTGCATGCACCAAAATCTGAGCCGAAACCGGAAGCCCCACAACCAACAAACGAAATAACGCCAAACCCGGAAGTGGAAAAATTCGACCGCTGGCTCAAAGAATGTTACAACCGACCGCTGTCTAAAACCAAAGCCGAACAGGAGGAGCGGGATCAACGAGATTCTATCCCCGGCAGCCCGTGCTACAATCCAGATATCAAGCCCTGTCAGAAAGCGCCGGACGGAACGTGTCTACCAGATAGTATTTCTACAGAATCGCGCTAATATCTATGATAGACCATCTCACAAAAAAATTTTTACTGGCGGGGATATTGATTGTTTTCGCTACCATGTTCTCTGCCGGTTCGGCAAAGGCCGACTCGCTCCAAATTTATTGCACGAGTTTTGACGACACCTGGTTTACGACGATGCAATACGGCTTTGGATTTTGCTACCCAGGTACATGGGGAGACATCACTGTCACGAGAGCTGATGCCACGTTTGGCGCAGCGCTCAGCATCGGGCAGATTGGCGAAGGCGAATCTCCTGAAACGATGGACGAACAATTTCGCACTGACAACAGCGGCCGCAATATGCCGTTTGGAACGAGCCGGGCGATCGATGGCACCGAAGAAGAATTCAAAGCCGTTCCCCTTGGGGATTTTGCTTCGCGGTCAATCTTGAATAGCTGGCTCCCGGTTTTTGACGACACCCATAGTAAAACCTTAGGTCACCGCCAGGAGGTCTCTATCAGCTATCGCATCCGGCAGGGCAAGTGTTATGCCACGTTTGCTGTCAGCGGCAAAGGGCCGCTTGAATCAAAATTTTATTATGGAATACTTTTAAGCAACGCCAGCACCGAGGCCGCTCATGTGACCGAGACAATGAAAAATATTGGAGTGTGCGGCGGTTCAGCGCCGTCAGGGACCGCGCCAAATACAGAGTCAGCCCCTGTCTCCGCCACTCCCGAGCCAGTTCAGCCGGCAGCACCACTCAAGGCACCGACGTACGTTTTGCCCAAGGAAAAAACAACCTCACCGCCCAAAGAATCAGATACCCGCAATCAAACCGCTGGCAACCAGCCGCTTGACGAAGACCAAGCAAAAAGGCCTAAGGATCCGCTTGATGATCTCCAGGGAAAAATAGAATCGGTACACAGTCTGACAGAGGCCTATCAAGATGTCACAGAATTAGGAAAGACGGTGGAATCAATGAACCTAGAAAAATTGGGTAGTGATAAAACGCAAGATGTTAAAAAATTTAAAGCCGCCGCCGGATCAGAAAAACCAGGAAAACTCGGCAGTTATGGTGGTTTGGATGCGTTTACGGACGCGGTCAAGACATTCAACGATTACCGAGACCTGCGCGAGAAAGGCGTGACTGCCGAGGATGCGGCGGCAAAAGCCACTTTGGATAACTTCGGGGTATCACTCCTCACGCTCATTCCCGTGCTCAAGGCGATTGATGTGGTCGCCGCGACGCCAGACACCATTCTCGAAGCGCTAGGTGTGGGGGAAGAAAACGGCTTCCGAAAATACGGCACAAAAGGCGTGATTGGCAAATTCTCGCCGAGCCACCTGGTGGAACAAACGACTGACCTCATGATTGAAGACGGCTGGGGTGACATTGGCAACACGCTTGCATACGGAGCGGCTCGGGTAGTGGAAGCTGAAGGAGTTTTTCAAACCATCTGGGAAGCGGAAAAGCTGACCGCCGCGGCCATCGGCGCTGTGCCGGTCGCCGCCGCGCGCGCCATAAGCGACTTGCCGGGAGCGGTCATATCTGCCGGACAGGGAGCGGTTAATTTTGTCGCCGGTTTATTTACTTTTTAAATTCTCCGCTTGTTATGTTTGAATACATTCTCTTCCTAAATTTCATGAGCAACCTCCTGACACTTCTGGTGGGAGTGGGGCTTCTCTGGTACATCCGTCGTCGGACAACACAACACGCGAGTGAACACCGCCCGGCAGGATTTTGGGTGCGAGCCATCTGCCTGGGCACGGATTTAGCCATCATCGAAATCATAGCGCTCTTTCTTGCGTACCACGGAAGTCTGGTAATGTCTGGCTACATCACCTTTATTATCACGCTCTCCTACTTTTTCTTTTTCTGGCTATTTTTTTCCGCAACGCCGGCCGGGATGATCGCAAGGCTACGGATTGCCAAGGACGATGGGTCAAACATCACCCCCGGACAGATGTTCGTGCGACTCGGCCTGTGCCTGTTTTTATTTTTTGGTTGGGTGACCATGCTTTTTGATGTGAAAAAACGGACACTCCATGACATCGCCGCCCGCACGAAAGTTGTCTACGCCGCCGAAGCGCATAAACCAAAGGCTGCGAGTCGCTGGGATTATGTCTTGCTTGGCATTGCCGCGGTACTGCTCGTGAGTTTGATCGCGGCCGGAAAAATTATTTTATAAAAAATAGTTTTAAAAAATTTATGCGAAAACTCATCATACTTGCGAGCTTCCTTGTTCTCACCATCGGCGGGATTCGGTTTGCTTTTGCCATATCTCCCGAAGAATTTGCCGCTAATTGCCAAAAAGAAATCGCCGGTTTGGAACAACAAGCGGCCGGAGTATCCGATGCCTATGCCAAAGCAAACTTCTTTCGCGAGGCCAGTTATGCCGGATTTCGTTGTATTCGGGAAAGTATCACGAATACTCCGGCCGATGCCGATCCCGGATTTGATCTGGCGGTTGACGATCTGCGTGAGACCACGAACTATGTGAATTACTGCACGACGTATATCACGCAAAAAGAACAAGAAATTCGGGCTTTGGCGCCCATGGCGCATTTTACCAATCTGCAAACTCTCATGGATTTCGCCTTTGCCTGTTTGCGGACAATGAATAGTCCGCTCCACGACGCTCGCATCGCGCCCCATCTAGCATCGAACGATCTTAGTGAAACTACGATACTTGTGAATCATTGCCAGCAAATTATTAATGAACTCAAAAGCCAATACGACCCGCTCTATTGCGAACCGAAAGATGTTTCGAAACGGAATGAGGTACTGCGAAATCTCCAAACGGTGGAGGCCTGGTGCACGAAAACCTGGAATAGTGAGCTCTACGATTCGAGCGTCGCTGGCCCAGGATTTGGCAGTGATGCGTATGGCACAGCGGCGCTCTACACCAATCGCGTCTGCGGCCTTGAACCTGAACTCGATGATACGAACGAGGCGAACACCGATGAACCGGCGCCTTCGCCTACCGAGTTTCCACTGGGGTATGCCGAACTGGACTGTCTTTCCATCATGAAGCAAACCGCCGAGCCCGGCAGCAGTTGGCAGGCACAAAAGCGAACCATTGCGACCAAGGACAACGACTATTGTCTCCTCACCAATACTGCTTTTGTGTACCAGGATGGCACGCCGGATGAAGAACTGATTGAGGAGCGGTTCAAAGTGACATTTCTGAAAGACGACGATCCGCGCGGCGCCAAACTTATTGCCAAACTGAAATCCACCGAAGAACCGGATTTCACATTCTACGAAAATTTGGACAGCCGCTATTCCGGAACGACCGAACGCGTGGCGGGAAAAAGTTATCACCGAAACGTTACATTTTATTTTCCGTTTTGCGTCATAGAAAACTACCTGGCAATCGACGTGCCGCCGCTCGAACCAATGCAAGATCCGATCATGCATATGGAGCAATGGACTGGAAGAAGCGGGCAACTGCTTTCGCACCTGAGTTCTGACTTCACTGCTCTACTCACCGCACTGCAGCCGGTTTGTGAAATTGGTTTGAATGGAGAGTCAGAATACAGCCAAGCATCAAGAGACAAGACTCTTGCCAATACATTTACCAAAGCGCTGATTGAAGAATCACCGACCAAAGCTGACGTGCCCATCCCGCGGTTTATTCTGAATAACACGCCATCAGACTTGGAAACCGGGGGGTATCGGCTGTTTTTTCTCAAACAGAAGGGGCCGGTGCGCATTTTACGCCCCGATGGCATTTCCCTTGATATGAGCACTCCGAATTTTTTTGCCTTCGCTGACTTTAGACCGGCTACTCTAGAACTGGGCGATGGAACAACCGTTGATTCACGGGCCCTCAAAGCGGATGCTGGAACAACCATCGTGACACCAGGCGGCGCGAAGGCCACTATCGTTGTGGAAGTGGAGAGCTTCATTACCGATGCTCATGGGGCGAAAATCGTTATCGAGATCCAGCCAAATAGCGAAGTGGTGCTGGAGCCACCACGATCAAAGCCCGGCAAACTCTATCGCGTCACCGTCAAATCCGGATCGGTCCGTTTTGTGCACGCTGGCGAAGAGATTGGCATCGGCGTCCCCGCTCCCAAAAGTTCCAGCAGGTTTTCTATTGAGGAGGGAAACAGTGGGCCAGCAGTACCCAAATATGAACCTAGTTATCCCATAGGGCCGCATTTTTTGCCTGAGACTCCAAGCGGGGTGTCTGTTGTCTCGAGAGGAACTGACTTCAGTTTGGCGTATAACCCTTCGACACGCATGACCGTGGTTGAGATTTACGATGGATCAGTGGACGCGATCAATGCAACAACCGGCGCGATACTCACAACGCTCTCGAGCAATTATGACTCAGCCATCAAACACGCGGAAATATCGTACGATGGAATGGTCACAGAAACGATTGCGCTTCCGGGTTCGGAGTGGAAACATTCTCTCGGCGACACGATTGAACCAGAAACA
>JAHFIC010000035.1 GCA_023246555.1 Candidatus Magasanikiibacteriota bacterium | reverse complement strand
CAGACGCACCATCGGGAACCTCCTTTCGTAGGGTCAGAAGATGGTCTTGCTACGCTACAGTACCCCACTCAAAAAATCAATATAGCGGCTAGCTATCGCAAATACTTCGCCACATTTCGCCCATGTTCTTCAATCGTTTTTGCGTACTTCACCTCGCCATCCACAGTTGTCAAAAAATACCAAAAAGAATTCTTTTCTGGATACAATGTCGCCATGATTGATGGTAATCCGGGATTGGAGATTGGCCCCGGCGGCAGTCCGGCAAATTTATACGTGTTCCACAAATTTTCTCGCGCGCGGTCTTCTTTTGTCGTAAACACATCGCCTTTTTTACCCACGGCATAATGAACTGTCGAATCCGCTTGAAGCCCCCAACCCGCGTCAAACCGGCGCCAAAAAATATCCGCGACTTTGGCGCGATCGGCATCGGATCGAACTTCCCGCTCAACAATGCTCGCGATGGTGAGCACCTCGTGCATCGTTCTGCCTGATTCTGCCAGCCGTCCAAACATCTCGGCGCTCCATTCATTTGCGCGTGCTAACACAAATTTTTGCATGATATCTTCTGTCGTGGCATCCGTATAAATACGATATGTATTCGGTGACAAATATCCCTCGAGACTCACATTTTCCGGCTTCCCGGAAAAAACATGTGGCAAATCATTAATCGTCGGCGCCATGAGCCGTGCCGGCTCTCCGACCAGACGGTACACTTCGGTTGACGACGCAATGTCTTCAGACTCGAAATAGTCGGCGATATCACGCAAATCCCAGCCCGGGATAATCGTAATCGTGCGTTCTTCGCGCGATTCTGGATGCGATAAGGCATGAATCACTCGCGAGAGTGTGAATGGACGAACAATGGTGTATGTTCCAGATTGAATATTCTTATCAATATTCCTCGCTTGAGCATATCGTTTGAACAATGCTTTTGACCGAACCACCTGTTCTTCTTCTAATCGCGCGGCAAGAGACGAAACCGACTCGCCGGGCAGTACAGAAAAATTTATCTCACTCGCCGTGCTGTTTCCCTTTGGCTCTGCAATAAAAATTTCTCTAAGAAACCAGCCGCAGACACCCAGAAGCATGGCCACAAAAAAAATACGCACACCCATACTACAAATGCCGTTCCAGTCCTTGGTCTTCTAACTTTTGCAACAAGAGCTTCACCTCTGGAATATTATCTTTATGACAAACCAGTAATGCGTCTTTGGTGTTTACAATAACCATTCCGGTAAGTCCGACGGTCGTAACGATTTTCTCGGATTCTTCATTATACACAAAACAATCTTTTGATGAGTGGAGAAGGACGTTGCCTCGTTCGATATTGTTATCTGTCATCGGTTCTAATGCTTCTTTCAATGCATACAGCGTGCCGGGATCGCTCCAACCCAAATCAACTTTAAGAACAATCGCCTGATCCGGGTCGACATGCTCAACGATGGCCGAATCAAATGACATGGCAGGAAGGGTTCCGTACTCATGGGTAATTTTTTTGTCATCATCTCCCATGGCACGAAGCGCGTTGTACAAATGCTCCTGATGCCTGCGATATAAATCAAGAACCGTATCAATATCAAAAAGAAAGTACCCGGTATTCCACAGCCATTCGCCGCTCGAAAACATCACCTGACAAGCGGCGAGGTCCGGACGATATTTCCAACCGAGGAATCGATGCTGATTGAGGCCAACCGTCTGCCCCACATGAATCCATCCGAGGTTGTGATTTGCAAATCGAGGTGTTTCCCCGATAAATACCAGACGATCTTTTTTTGCCTGAACCAAACGCTCCCCGTCAAGAAGCGCTGTGACAAAACGATCTGGTGCATCCATAAAATGATCAGACCAGATGACAGCGACTGTCCCAGATACGCCTCGCTCTTTTAACCGAAACAATGATAATCCCACTGCGGCCGCCAAATCTCTTTTCACCGGCTCAAAAAGAATATGGGACGTTGGAAGTTCAGGAATTTGCTCGCGGACCAAATCCGCATACTGAACGTTTGTGGATATATAGATGTTGTCATATCCAAAACTTTTTACCCGCTCCACCGCCATCTGAAGCGTGGATGTATTATCCCGAAATTTACCGAATTGTTTCGGAGAATTACGGCGACTGAGCGGCCAGAGCCGGGTTCCGGCTCCGCCGGCAAAAATAATGATTGTCATATGTGATGTCAGACAATTTTACGAAAGAATGAGAGAATATGCAAGGAGTCCGCTCATGATGCCCACGGCAAAACCCCCAACCACATCGCGCGGATAGTGCACACCGACATATACGCGAGAAAACGCGACGAGAAGTGCACCGAGAACAAAAAGTGTGCTCAGCCACCACGGCGCCCCAAAAGCAATCATCATGGCCACCGGCACCGCAGCGGTCATAGCGTGATCCGATGGGAAAGTTTTCCATGTGCCAAGAGTGTGGACCAGCGTACGAATCTGTGGGAACTCTTTGATCGGTCGACGATGACGATACAGAAGAGCGATCCCATAATTCACGGCATACCCAATACAATAGGCGGCAATGGAAACAGATAAAAACAAAAGAAATTGCGCCTTACCAAATACCATATGGGCCCAGAATACCGCACCGCCGATGACACCATACACCAAGCCATGCGCCACAACAATCATGAGCCGATCAAAAAACGGAAACCGGCCAAGCAAAGCATTCACGCGTAAAAATAATTTATGACTCCATGAGAGCGTCACAAAAGATGAAGATAATCGAGCGCGCGATAGGCGCAAGCAACCTGAAAAACATCCTGAAGCTCTCCAGAACGAAGGAGTGTAAAAAAATTTTCAAGAGAAACGAAAGCTACATCAATATCCTCGGACTCCTCAAGCTCTTGTGGACCTGAAACCATAACGCCCTCCGCCAGATAATAATGCACTTCGCCCGTGGCATATTTTCCTCGAAATGAGGAGCCGAGATACGTCCACCGCGTTGCGCTACAGCCCGCCTCTTCCCGAAGCTCCGCGATCGCGGTTTCAGCGCGCGATTTTTTGTCAGTGAATCCCGCAACCATAGACGCCACCTTTTTCTGCGCCGCGATGTAATATTGATGCGTAACGAGTATCTGTTTCTCGTCGGTGATACCGAACACAATCACCACCTCCGGTGAAGTTGAAACTGCGTACTCACGTTCGCGGCCGTTCGGCAAACGCATACGCCAACCTTCAATCGGACGGTATTTATGATCTAATAACAACTTTTTCGATAGGAGTGTCCAGTGCCCCATAATCTGTTCATTATACCATTCCGCGCAACGTACGAACGGCACGATACAGACGATACGCGATAGGAGAGAGCACAATGTCAATCGCCTGAGGATACGACTGAGAGAGCCCGCCAAATCCGGCCTTAAACCTTGTCACCCCGCTCCATGGATGTGTGGAATCCCAGGTATACCCATGAAATGTCGCGCCCGTCTGGGTGGGTGGAGCAACTCCCCAAAAATCATAGCGGGCACATCCCTCGCGTTTCCCTAGCTTCATGCCCTCCCACTGCAGAAGGTAGGGCGCCATAAGATTCCGCAAATGATTCGCCGATGCACCATGGAGATAAGTAGAAGCCCCTTCATAGATGACCAAAAGATGAGACGCGATCGGCGTATAGCCATGATAGGCAGTGAGTTGCTTTACGATCGGCAGATCAAGCATCTTTTCGTAATACACTCGAGGATGTCCGCGAAATGCATCGCGTTGCGCCGTTTCTTCATGCAAGCGCCAAAAAATATCAGCGTTTTTTTCTTCTTTCACGAGGACACCATGACGTTCGGCAAGATGAATGTTATATCGAGTTTTTGGATGCATGACATCAAGTAGCACCACCTCGCTTTTTGAAAGATCAATAAAAAGCGTGTGCTGGGGCTGACGATTCGGCGTAGCTGATAGTTCATAGCTCATAGCTGATAGTTCAGCTATTGGTTCAACACGAACAAATAGAAAGCCCTGTTTTTTCAACTCACCAAGCGACTGAATGTTGAATGCCTGAGGCTGGACGCGAGGGCAATACAGATACTTCATCCCCAGCCCAAGCCGGTGTTCAAATCCCTGACCAGTGGCAAACTGAATAGTGCGATGCCCCACCGCCGTCTGGAATTCCCCCCATGCTTTGGATTGAAGAAATGACGTGTCCATGCATGGATATCCTAGCGAAAGACTTGATTTTTTACCAGTTGCCTGCTATGCTAGACCCATTCCAAACTGATCATGTGTCATTTGGATTTTGATTTTTGTCATTTTCAATAATATGGGACTCCCAGCCAAACGACGCACCAGTCGATCAAAACGTGAACGCGCGGCGCATTTTGCCCTTGGACGAACAAGTACCGCAACCTGCCCAGCTTGTCAATCTCCTCTTCTCCCGCATACTGCCTGCCCGAATTGCGGTGCGTATCGAGGACGCACAGTCCTGAATGTGAAAAAGCGGATGGAAAGAAAAATGCGGAAAAATAAAAGCGCTAAATAAAACGTAAGCCGCAAAAACTTTCTATGTCGAATCGCCATCTCGCTCGTTCCATTGTCATGCAATGCTTGTATCAATGGGATTTCAAAGGAAAACCCACGAGCGCGATTCCTGCTATTCTTGAACAAAATATCACTGAATTTGGCCCCGGATTGGAGGATAATATCCCTTTTGTGCGGGAGACAGTCGACAATCTGCTCGGGAATATTGAAGAAATTGATAAAAAAATAGCCGAGTACGCGCCGCAATGGCCGCTCGAACAAATGACGATCGTGGACCGAAACATCCTCCGCATCGGCACCTACGAAATGTTTTGGAGCAACTCTGTTCCGGCGAAAGTTGCCATCAACGAAGCGATTGAAATCGCGAAAACGTACGGCGGTCCATCGTCTGGAAAATTCGTCAACGGGGTCCTCGGCGCCATGTACAACAACCTCATCAAAGACAAGCCAGAAAAAGCCTAAAACTATGCCCGTACCGGCGTATAAAGAAAAAAAATTCAAGAATCTCGAGGAGACCATTGGTGTTGACTTCCTCAACAAAGATCTTCTCGTGCAGTCGCTTGTGCATCGCTCGTATCTCAATGAGCATCGCGATTTCCCTCTTGACCAAAATGAACGGCTCGAATTCTTGGGAGACGCCGTCCTTGAGCTTATTGTAACGGAACATCTTTTTGAGCGGTATGCCAACCCCGAAGGCGAGCTCACCAACTGGCGAGCGGCTCTGGTCAACGCAAAGATGTGTGCCCAAGTTGCCAATGAAATCGGCATTGAAACCTACCTTTTTCTGAGCCATGGTGAGTCAAAAGATGCCGGAACCAAGGCTCGTGAATACATTCTTGCAAACGCATTCGAGGCGTTGATCGGCGCGATCTACCTTGATCGCGGCATGGATACGGCAAAACAATTTGTCACGCGCTGGACGATCACAAAGCTCCCGGAAGTTCTTGATCTTGGGCTTTGGATGGACCCAAAGTCTCGCTTCCAAGAATCAGCGCAGGAACTTCTTGGCATCACCCCGACGTATAAAGTATTGAAAGAAGACGGACCGGACCATGATCGACATTTTGTCATCGGCGTCTATTTGGAGAAAGAAAAAATTGCGGAAGGCGAAGGAACGAGCAAACAAGAAGCCCAGGTGGATGCAGCCGATCACGCCCTCGCCATAAAAAAATGGAAAGGACCGAAAGTGGAAATTTTAGAGCGATAATAGGTTCTTTTACAATGAGCGTTAAGGAGACATAGGCCGTTGTTTTTATCATTAAGAGATTATATACTATATGATATGACAACGCGTTCGAACAAGTATTCTAATACACAGTATCGTCTCTTCCGAACCCGATCAGAGGAATTGAGAAAGAAAGGTTTGAGCTACAAAGATATAAGAAAGGAAATCCCTGTATCAAAATCAACCTTGAGTATCTGGTTGAGAGAGATCAAATTGACGACAAACCAAATAAAACAACTGGGTGCGCGCTATGATAGTCAGCTCAAGGGCGCAAAAGCAAACCAAAAGAAGAGTCAGGAAAGAAAAAACCTAGTGAGGAAAGACTCAATGGCCGAGATACCACAACCAACAAAAGAAGCGCTCAAAATTGCCGGGGCAATGCTCTATTGGGCAGAAGGCAATAAGACATGTAACACTGGATTGACAAATTCAGACCCCGCGCTTATAGTCTTTTTCATTGAATGGCTACGTCAAGCACTCAACATACAGCCGACACAACTAACCGCGCACTTGAACCTCCATAGGGGCGGGGATGGCGAAAAAGAAAAAAAATTCTGGTCAAAACTCACCAGAATCCCCTTGGCAAATTTTGGCAAGACCTTTTTCAAGCCAAGAGGTAAAGGGTATAGAAAAAATCGCCTTTATCATGGTACAATCCGAATTCGAATAAAGGGAACGGGGACGGTATTACTACGATACAAAATACTCGGCTGGGCGGAAGGATTTATCCAGTACTATGTATCCCAGCAAATTATCGAAGCAAACTTTTGTAAAAAAACGGGTCGCTAGCTCAACTGGTAGTAGCAGGTCCCTCTTAAGGACAAGGTTCTGGGTTCGATTCCCAGGCGGCCCACATTCTCGGAATCGCCTTCAAATCACGAAACATCGCAAAGAGTTTTTTCGCTTCGATAAGCGGTTTTTTGTCTTTGAGCAGGATGTTCGATGAGACCGCTCGAGTAATTCGTTCGCGTTGTTTCGCGTTTCCTTTGTCGAAAGCAAAAACCGCTTGTTCTACGAAAGAAATGCTCCTCTGAAGCGGTTCGATGAGTTGCAGTGGGCGGCGGGCGCGAGACAGTTCATCCTCAAGCCGGCGTTTCTCAACGAGCAACGCCTCTCGATCTTCAGCGAGTTCGCCGACGCCGATGACACCATCCGCGCACAAGGCCCGAAGCTGACGGAGCCGCGCCTCGATACGCGCGATACTCTCGGAGATCGAAGCGCTCCGGATCGGGCATGATCGGCATGTGACGACGGTTGCCGGAGACCGGATCGAACGCTCGTTTGTAGCCGAGCGGCGGCTTTGACGGCCACCGCCCATCCTCGATGGCCTGTCGGTTCCCGCGCCGGACGTTCGCCGAGAGATCGTCGGTGTACTTGGTGGCCATCCCAAACACGATCGCGAGGAGAAGCTTGTCGTCGCTCGTATTCTTGAACGTACGTCCCGGCGTGACGATCTCCTTGATGACACCCTGCGAGAGCGCCCACATGATCTCGCCGCCGTCGAGAGGATTCCGGGCAAGACGATCTGGATGCCAGCAGACGATCGCGTCGGCTTCGCCCTCCTTCAAACTCTGCATCACTTTTCCAAAGAGAGGCCGGCCGGGCCGGCGCGCGGACATCGCCTCTCGAATAGGATCACTTGCAAGGGAGATCCCGAGCCGAGTTACGAGGTCGCCGACCGCAATCGCAGCCACGTTCCACCTCGAGCTCGTCCGCGCCGGCACAAAGGGTGGGAACTCGTTTTTCATTGGCAAGCTCGAGAAATATGTCCGGCTGTACCGCCAGGGCTTCTTCGCGCGCGTTCTTGGACATCACCGACTGCGAGCCGTGCTCACCGAGAATCACCCATCTATCTCGCGATTCTTCGCGCTCTGGATTCGCTTGCCGCGCACTGTGCAGAACTTGCGCGGGGGGGAGTTGGCTGCGGAGACGTTTCCCTCGCTATTCACAGCGACGGGCGCGAGAGCGTCGACGCCATCACCCGTTTCGCTCCCGACTGCAAGCGCATTCATTTGCTGTACGCCGGTCCGGTATCGCTTGGATTCCATTTGGGACAGCAAATCTCCGCCAATATCCATCCGCCAGTCCTTGCGTGGAACTTCCGACGCGGAACCTACGACTGGGGGATCGATCTGGCCGCCGCTTCAGCTGGTCGAATAGACGACGCGGCGGTCCGCCCAGCGAGTGGATGAATCCAGTCTACTGTCCATATGGACAGTAGACGACGTTGACGAGACCACAAAAATCAAGTAAACTTCGGTATATCAATTGATGCCCGATATCCCTCGCCTGAGGCATCTGGCATTGCCAGATACGTAGCCGTTTGCGACATTATTTCATCGATTTCGGTCATGTCGACGCCGTCGAGAAGGTCGTTTCCCTGCTCTACGAAGGTTCGAACTATGTCGCTCTCGGTCCACCAAAAATGCCACGCTCTATTTACATGTTGCCTTCGTCGTTCAACGGATAGGACAACAGCCTTCGAAGCTGTGTATGGGGGTTCGTTTCCCTCCGAAGGCACAAAACAAAAAGGTGGACACAGAGTGTCCACCTTTTTGTTTTGTAGACAGTGAGGATGAAATCGAACGCCGGAGCGATGTCCCGCCGATTCTGTTGTGAGGCGGGACCGCGAGGCGGTGGCCAGCCCGAGGAGGCGGAAGCGAGCGAGAGGCGAGGCCGATTCCCTCCGCGAGCACCACGTAGGAAAAATATTTTAGCTTGACTTTCAAGTCCCTATATGCTGTATAAACAGCGTTATCGGAATTCTGAAAAACCGCTAACCTCTGCCGTAATTGTGCGGTAGAGAACAGCACCTTGAAAGAAGAAAGACATGAAGTTATTGATCGCGACGAACGCGCTCTGTTTCGTCTTGTTCACCACCGCAGCCGTCCTGAACGCGTTTCAGGACAAGTGGGCGCTGGTGGCCATCTGGGATACCGTTACCAATTTGGCTCCTGAAAAGGTGTTTTTTTGTTTTAACCATGCTAAAATATCCACCTTTAACCGGTTAAACTCACTAAATATGCCCAAAAAAACAAAATCCACACTGTA
>JAHFIC010000034.1 GCA_023246555.1 Candidatus Magasanikiibacteriota bacterium | reverse complement strand
CGCTGGAGCGAAAGAAGCGAAAGAGGAGCTTCAAGAAGTCGTGGAGTTCCTTAAAAACCCAAAAAAGTTTACTGATATGGGCGCGAAGATTCCCAAAGGTGTTTTGCTCATGGGTTCTCCTGGTACCGGGAAGACGCTTCTTGCGAAGGCGGTCGCTGGCGAGGCAGGCGTTCCGTTTTTCCACATGAGCGGGTCTGAATTTGTTGAAATGTTTGTTGGTGTTGGCGCATCACGGGTTCGGGATTTATTTTCCCGCGCCAAAAAAGAGGCGCCGGCGATTGTGTTTATTGATGAAATCGATGCTGTTGGAAGAAAACGCGGCGCTGGCCTTGGTGGAAGTCATGATGAGCGCGAACAAACATTGAATCAAATTCTTGTAGAAATGGATGGCTTTGATCCACACATTGGTGTCATTGTGATTGCCGCGACAAACCGGCCAGATGTTCTTGACAATGCGCTCCTTCGTCCGGGCCGTTTTGATCGCCGTGTTGTCATCGATAAGCCAGATATTGCCGACCGACTCGAGATTCTCGCTGTGCACGCCAAAGGCAAACCGCTGTCGGACAACGTGTCACTGCGAAAGGTGGCGGAACGCACGCCTGGGTTTACTGGCGCTGATCTGGCGAATTTGCTTAATGAAGCGGCGATTCTTGCCGTACGAAGAGATAAGAAGTCGGTTGAGGAGATTGATATTCTTGAGAGCATTGAAAAAGTGCTTTTGGGACCAGAGAAGCGCTCGCGCGTGATGACGGAAAAAGAGCGTGAGATGACAGCGTATCATGAGGCAGGACATGCGATTGTCGCGTATTTTTCTTCCCATTGCGATCCGGTCCGGAAGGTATCTATTGTGGGCAGAGGTATGGCGGGCGGGTATACGCTTTCCATGCCGGAATCCGACAAACGCTACCAGACATTTGCTGAATTTCGCGATGACCTTGCGATGAGTATGGGTGGATATGTGGCCGAACGTATGATATATGGAAATGACGCTCTTTCCACCGGCCCATCAAGTGATCTGAAGAAAGCGACACAGCTTGCAACATCAATGGTTATGCGGTTCGGCATGAGCGATAGTTTAGGGCCCCGCGTATATGGCGATAACGAAGAATTGATTTTTTTGGCGCAAGAAATTCATGAGCGGAAAAATTACAGTGAGAAAACGGCCGAAGCAATTGACGCGGAAATTAATAAACTTCTTGAAGACGCAAAAAAACAGGCCACCACGATTTTGTCCGAGCGGAAGTCGGAAATGGATCGCCTCGTTCGCGCCCTTCTGGAGAAGGAAACAGTGGAGCAAGAAGAATTCAAGCGCTTGGTGAGCCAAGCAGCGTGAGCAATTGAATGAGAACTGAAGGACCCCGATCTGGGGTCTTTTTGTCTGGTGTGGTATACTAAGCGTATCTTTAGGCCGATACAACATTTCTCATCTTTGTAATTTTCTATGAAAGAGCCACTGTACCGCCAAGCGTTTTCTTTTGGTTGGCAGTTCACACGCCGACATAAATTTTTGTGGGTGTATGGATTTTTTGCCGCGGCATTGGGTCACATGGGGATTTTTGACATCCTGACAAAGGTCAGTACGGCGGTATTTCGTGCGAATATGGCGATCCCAGAGGTTACCGTCTTTTTAAGACTCCCTATCCTCCATGGAGGCCGCTGGGTGGATTTCTTTTCTGAACGCGGAGTCGATGGTGTTTGGGCTATTTGGCTTGTGATTGTCCTTCTTGGTATTCTCGCTTTTTTCACGGTTGTTGCCGTCGTCTCCCAGGGCGCCCTCATTCATGCATCAGCGCAAGGAAAGAGTAGCCATGATATTGCTCAAGACTACAGGGAATGGCATGCGGGCGTCAGCCATTTTTGGCGACTTTTTGTCTTGCATGCCACAAAAAAATGCATGATCGGTTTTTTCGCTCTGCTTGCTGGGTGGTCTGCATATACTGCAGTGCTTTCTCCAACGGCGTCAAACCTCCTGGCATTTTTGGGTATTTTTCTTGTTGTCACCATTCTCGGCCTCATCCTTTCCTTTTTTGTCATTTATGCGGCTGGGTATATTGTTGTCGAGGAGCATTCTTTTGGCGAAGCCATCATCTCTGCCTGGCGTTTGTTTACGAGCCATTGGCTCACCTCGCTTGAGGTCGGTGCGCTATTTCTTGGATTGAATATTCTCCTTGCTCTCTTTGGGACGCTTGGATTTTTAGTACTCCTTCTGCCGACCGCGTTATTTTGGTTTATCGTCGTCATTATTGGAAGTCCAACACTTTTCACTGTGGTACTGATGTTTCTTTTATTTTGTTTTGTTACTTTTGTGATGCTTCTTGGGTCCGTGTTTACGGTGTTTTCAACATCGGTGTGGACGTATCTGTTCATGCATATGCATCGATATGGTGTCAAAAGCAGTATTCTTCATTGGTTTTCTCTACGCGGATAACATTTGCTGGTTATGGGAGATGATCAAGGTCAGGCTGTCCAAAATAGAGCCGCTACCTCAGGAGGCGGGCTTCGTGTATCTTCACAGAAGGTAGAAGAAGCCTTTCAAAAAAAAATGGGGCAAGTGAAAATGAAGGAAAAAGAAACAGAAACCATGCGGTTCGCGGCGCAGATTGGGTATCCGCACATTGATTTGGAAAAATTTCCGATTTCGCAACAGGCGCTTCGTCAAATGGGGAAAGAGGAGGCGCAAACGCTTGGGGCGATCTGCTTTTTTGCCACCCAAGATGAAGTACGGGTTGGGGCGCTTGATCCAAGACGCGAAGACGTGCAAGAGCTCTTGTTTCAGCTTCAAGAAAGGAACCACGCGAGCGGCGCTCTTTATGTCATCTCAAGAAAAAGTCTTGACCGGGCATTGAAGCTGTACGATATGCTCCCGGTTATTAAGGCGGTCACCAAAGATGTCGCCATCCATGAAGATGATTTGGAAAAAGTACAAGCAGACGTTGCGGATTTTCGTTCACTGCAGACGCTTCTCGAAAAGAAAACCACTACGGATATTGTCACATTTCTTCTTGGCGCCGGGCTGAAGTTGAATGCATCTGATATGCACGTTGAAGCAGAAGAGAAGAGGATTGTCGTGCGGCTGCGTTTGGATGGGATTCTCCATGATGTGGCGACATTACCTGTGGAGGCATTCAAAAAACTCGTTTCTCGCATCAAGCTCATTGCATCATTAAAAATTAATATCACCACAACGCCACAGGATGGAAGGTTTACGATTAAATTGTCCAAGGGCGATGTTGATGTTCGTGTTTCTACAATACCGACGGTGTTTGGGGAGAGCATCGTGATGCGATTTTTGCACCAGACGGGCGAGGGGATTTCTCTCGATGGGATTGGCGTGCGCGGAGATGCGTTTGAAAAATTGAAGCAGGAGATTGAACGGCCGAACGGCATGATTATCACGACCGGTCCGACCGGTAGCGGAAAAACGACTACCATGTATTCAATTTTGAAAATTTTGAACGAACCGGGGGTAAAAATTATTACGCTCGAGGATCCGGTTGAGTATCGAATGGAGGGGATTAACCAAAGTCAGATAGATCGAAGTCGAGATTATACGTTTGCAAAAGGGCTTCGTTCCATGCTTCGTCAGGATCCGGATATTGCCATGGTCGGGGAAATTCGTGACCTAGAGACGGCCGATATTGCGATTCAAGCGGCATTGACGGGCCACTTAATTCTATCAACCATTCATACAAATAGCGCGTCTGGCGCCATTCCACGGTTTTTATCCATGGGGGTAAAACCTTTTCTATTGGCGCCGGCGTTGAATTGCGTCATTGGTCAGCGACTGGTGCGTCGGGTGTGTGAAGCGTGTAAAAAAGAAGTCGTTTTGTCTAAGGATGTCATGGAAAAGGTGCAAAAGAGTATTGCGGATATGCCGGAGCGTTATCGTAAAGATGTTGAAAAGAGAACGTTGATATTTTATACTGGAGGTGGCTGTGATACATGTCATGGTATCGGATACAAAGGTCGTGTTGGTATTTACGAAATTTTCACCATGTCGCCCACGATTGAGCAGTTGATTCTTTCCGGACAAGTATCGGAATATGAAATTGAGAAAATTGCCGTTCGGGATGGCATGATCACGATGGTGCAGGATGGGCTGCTCAAAGCGTTTGATGGACTCACCTCGGTTGATGAAGTGTTCCGTGTGGTCGAATAGCTGCTAAAGCTTCCAAAGCTACCAAAGCTTAGGAAGTTTTAGAAGCTATTGAAGCTAACTATGACCCCCCGTCATCGGGAAACCGTAAGTTATACACAACCTGTCCGATTTTATAAGGCGGTTGCGTTGACCTTTTTGTGCTTTACGCTCATTCTTTTGGGTTTTATCATCTTCATGTCAGCGAAACGAGCGACCATTATTATTGAAACGAAAGCGACCGCAGTGGACGTGTCTGGTACTCTTGAGATTGGTGGAGACGCTGATGCCACGCTATCAGGGATGAGTGCGAGCTCCACGATCGCAACCATAGAGGAAGTTTTTGGACCAAGTGCTGGTCGAGAAGAAGATGGAGTCGCAACGGGTATTGTAACGATCCACAATGAAACCGACACTGCACAGGCCCTTATTCCGACAACCCGGCTCCTGCCCCCTCAAGGGGTCCTTTTTCGCTTAAAAAATCGTGTGGAAATTCCTGCACGTGGTGCCGCAGCAGCCGACGTTTACGCCGATGCAAAAGGTGGGGCATCTAATATTGGACCGACGCGTTTTACCATTCCGGGACTTTCCGAGGAAAGACAGAAGGTGATCTACGCAAATTCTGAAGGGTCAATGACTGGCGGTGTTCGGACAGTAGGTATTTTTGGCGCAGAGGATAAAAAGATCGCAGAAGCAAGGATCATGCAGAAGCTCCTTGATGAAGGAAAAAAGCATTTTTCAAAAATAACAGAAGATCAAGGAATTGCCGTACATATTCTTCAGTACGCCGTTTCTTTTGACAAAGAAGTGGGAGATGAGGCAGGGGAAATCCGGGGTATAGGTCGGGGAACCATCGTTGGTGTTATATACCCGAAAGATCTTTTGAAACAGCACGCAATGGCCATCCTGGAAAAGCGCACTATTGATGAGCGAGAGGTGATTGAGCCACGCACGGAGGATCCTACCGTTTCTATTGAAGAATACGACCCTGCCACAGGGAGAACAGTGATAAAAGTTTTTTATGATGGTATTGCGTCGCTGAATCCAGAAAGCAACTCGGTCGATACTTCAATATTTTTTGGCAAAACAAAGGATGAAGTTCGGCGATATGTGCTATCGCTTGATCATGTGCAGGGTGTTCAGGTGGACTTTTCTCCATTATGGGTGACACGGGTTCCCTATAGCGCAGATCACGTACAGGTGATTATTAAAAGTGTTGAGTGAGCTTACGTTGACAGGAAATTTTGGGTACGCTAGACTACGATTGTGATGCGTTTGTACGAGAATCAGCCCAGTCCGCAGAAGGCGGGCATGGTACCACTCTCGGAGCATTACAGACAACGCAAGAAAAGAGAAATGATCGGGTGGAACCGTCGTAATTACCTTTTGTAATTTTGACCCCGATACGCCACAGATGGGCGTATCGCTTTTTATTTTATATACATTATCGCTATGGAAAAAGAACAATTGGAACACTTACGGCATTCGTCGGCGCATCTGCTCGCGGCAGCAGTGCTTAAACTATGGCCTGGAACGCATAATGCTATCGGACCCGCCATTGATAATGGGTTTTATCAGGATTTTGATTTTGGTGAGAGGTCGATTGCGGCAGATGATTTACCAACCATAGAAGAGAAAATGAGAGAAATAGTCCAATCATGGGGGGCTTTTTCTGTAAAGGAAGTCCCGGTAGAACAGGCGCGGGAGGATTTTGCGCATAATCCCTACAAACGTGAATTGATCGAGGAATTTGCGAGAGATGGGAAGACCATTACCGAGAATAATCCTGGTGGATTTCTTGATTTGTGTCGCGGAGGACATACGGAAGATCCTAAAAAAGAGATTCAACACTTTAAACTCCTTTCCATTGCTGGCGCGTATTGGCGCGGGAGTGAGAAAAATAAAATGCTGACGCGGATTTATGGCACTTGTTTTCCAACCAAAGAAGAACTTGATGCGCACCTCCTCATGCTGGAAGAAGCCAAAAAACGGGATCATCGCAAGCTTGGGAAAGAGTTGGATTTATTTGTATTCTCTGAACTTGTTGGCTCTGGGCTGCCTCTTTTTACCCCGAAGGGAACTATCCTCCGCGAGCAGTTGAGCGCGTATTCTGACGAATTGCGCCTAAAGCGTGGTTACGAGAAGGTGTGGATTCCACATATCACCAAAAAGGAGCTTTATGAAACGTCTGGGCATTGGGCAAAATTCGGCGATGAACTTTTTTTGGTGAAAAGCCAAGAAACAAAGGATGAATTGGTGATGAAGCCAATGAACTGCCCGCATCATCAGCAAATTTACGCTTCTCGGCCGAGAAGTTATCGCGATCTTCCGCTCCGGTATCTGGAAACGACAACGATTTATCGCGATGAAAAGGCCGGAGAACTCCTCGGGTTATCTCGCGTGCGTTCCATCACCCAAGACGACAGTCATACGTTTTGCACACCGGAACAAATTGAGGGTGTCTACAATACCTTGATCGACATTGTGAAGATATTTTATAAAACCATTGGCATGCCGCTCCGGGCGCGGTTGTCATATCGCGATCCGGCACAGCCAGAGAAGTATCTTGGGGAAGATTCTTTGTGGGAATTGGCACAGGCAACCATTTTGAAGATCGCGAAACAGCACAACTTGGATTATTATGAAGCAGCTGGCGAGGCGGCGTTTTACGGGCCAAAAATTGATTTTATGGCGGTTGATGCATTGGGGCGGGAATGGCAAGTGGCAACGCCGCAGCTCGATTTCGTCCAGCCAAAGCGTTTTGGGCTTGTATATACCGATGCCGATGGCCAGCAAAAGACTCCGGTAATGATTCATTTTGCTCTCATGGGATCAATTGAGCGGTTTCTTTCGGTGTACATTGAACACACCGCGGGCGTATTTCCAGTGTGGCTTTCGCCTGAGCAGGTGCGGTTGGCTCCGGTATCAGAAAAGCACACCGCGGGCGCTCAAGCACTGGCAGAGGAGTTGAGAGACGCCGGCATTCGCGTGTTTGTAGACGATGCGAGTGAGACAATCGGAAATAAAGTACGAAAAGCCGCCCAAGATAAAACACCATACTTTATTGTTATCGGCGATAAGGAACTTGCTGGCGGGGATTTTATGGTACGGATTCGCGGACAAGAAGGACAAGAAAAAATACCAAAGAATGATTTCGTGGCGCGCGTCACGGAAGAGATTCGCGGGAGACGTTAAGAAGTTATTTCGAGTTTCGCAATTTGTTCTTTGCGGTTTTCGATATCACGGTCAATGAGACTGGTGTCTGGGGATCTTCTGAGGAAGCTTACGATTTTTTTTCCATGCTTCTCGAGTATTTCAGTTTTTTTGGCTTCTAATGCAACGATTTCGGATTTTAATCGAGCTATTTTTTCTTCACCGGCTCTTTGTTTGTCTGCCTGAAGATCCTCAATTGTTTTGTATGCTGGCGTTTTAAGGGCTGATTTTGCCGCCAGGTCCATGCGTTTGGCTCGTCCTGCTTGAATATCTGCTTCGTTTTTTTCTGCAGCTAATTTTTGAGCTTCAGCCTGGCGTCTCGCGTCCTCTTCGTCTACTCTCTTCCGATTCTCAAATCCCACTCGCGAATCAGCTTCCTCAGCATGGTGTGGCCTGGGGCGTTCAAGTTCCATATGGTGTATTATTATGTATTAATAACACTAACTAGAATAGTAAAAAGATCCGATCGTGTCAAACTACGTTCGGTGCTTGATTTTTTTTAAGCGTCATCTATAATAACGCTTGGTTGAGAGAAAATATGTCTACCTACCACATCATTACCTTCGGTTGCCAAATGAACAAAAACGACTCCGAACGGCTGGAGTCGATTTTGACTCACATGGGGATGACGAGCACAACAGAGGCAGAATCTGCTGATGTTATTCTTATGAACAGTTGTTCGGTGCGCGAGGCGGCAGAGAACCGTATTTTTGGCCATGCAACGAATTTTACGGCGCTCAAAAAACAACGGCCGAATCTGATTGTTGGTGTCACTGGCTGCATGCCGGGACGAGACAAAGATGGAGCGATGAAAAAAAAGATGCCGGATGTCGACTTGTATTTTCCTACGAAAGACATGATTCACTTACCCCAGTGGCTCTCTTCGCTCAACCCCGCGCTCCGACCGATGGATGATTTGCCGGCAGATTATTTGGCGCTACGGCCAACCCTAAACAAGACTTTTCAGGCATTTGTGACGATCCAGACTGGCTGTAATCATTTCTGCACCTATTGCGTCGTACCGTATGCACGCGGGCTTGAGGTGAATCGTCCGCTGAAAGACATTCTCTCGGAAATTCACGACCTTGTCGCGCGTGGATGTGTCGAAGTGACACTCTTGGGGCAAATTGTTAACCACTATATTGCTCCGGATACAGCAGAGTTTTCTGCAAAAAATCCGTACAAGAACAATGATTTTGCAAAACTGTTGTGGGAGGTAAACCAGATCACTGGGATCGAACGCGTCCATTGGACCGCCCCGCATCCGTTGTATATGGATGACGAGGCAATCGATGCGTTGTCTTTGTCAAAGCAAGTGAATTATATTCACTTGCCGGTTCAATCGGGGAACAATGACATTCTCCTTCGCATGAATCGTCGCCACACGCGAGAGTATTATTTGGATGTCATAGAAAAAATTCGATCCACGCGGCCGGGGATTGCCATTGTGACCGATATTATTGTCGGTTTTTGCGGGGAGACAGAAGA
>JAHFIC010000056.1 GCA_023246555.1 Candidatus Magasanikiibacteriota bacterium | reverse complement strand
CACCCGGCGACGATAAGTTCTGGCCGTGACAAAATGCAGTTGAGACATTTTTGTAATGGAGTGTCGAATCCCTTCATCCAAAGCGCCTTCCGTGATCTCCCCGCCATGGATGTGAGCGATGGGAATTCGAGCGAGCATGGCGGCCACGGTGGCCGCTAATATTTCATAACGGTCGCCAAACACGACCATGAGGTCCGGTTTTAATCGCCGCAGAGCTCTGCCGAAGCCGATGAGCCCACGTCCCATCGATGCGGTCACTCCCAGAGGCGAATTATCACGCAATTTAAGATCCACAACGGCATCTATTGAAAAACCATCACGCCGGATGGCGTTGATCGTCTTTCCAAATTGACTCGCTAAATGACTCCCCGTCACCACGAGCTGGAGACAAAGCAATGCGTCGGCTTGGATCTCCTTAAGAAGCCAATACATCTGGCCATATTCGGCGCGTGATCCAGTGACGACACAGATTTTTCTTTTTTTCATAAAAAAGCGCTGCTCGGGATATTGATGAGACGCGACTCGATATCCTCCGCAACAGAAATATCCATGCGGGGACAATCGCGGTACATGGCCAACTTATGCATAAGGGTCCAGACGGGACGCGACTTGATGCCGTTTTCGGTTAAATATTTAAGGAGAGGATCGAGCTCTCCTTTCAGCTCTTTATCCAGAAGGATCGCATTGAGCCAATAACTGCTCTTGGCAAACGCCGGCTCTTCGAAAAATGTGACTCCGGCGAGGTCCGCGAAAGCTTCTTTATACCGCAATGCCAAAGCTCGTTTTCGCTTTAGATATTCCGGAAGTTTTTCCATCTGCGCAACACCCAGCGCGGCATTGATATTAGGCATACGATAGTTGTACCCGATCTCATCGTGATTGAACGCCCAGGGATGGGATAATTTTGCGGTCGTTGCTATGTGCTTTGCCCGAACACCGAGCGCCTCATCATTCGTAAGAATGGCCCCGCCTCCGCCGGTCGTGATGGTCTTATTCCCGTTAAAGCTGAGAATGGAGAACTGTCCCCAATTACCCACATGCTTCGATTTGTAATACGACCCAAGCGCTTCGGCCGCATCTTCGATCAATGTCAAATGATAGTGTTTGCAAGTCGCAGCGAGCGGTTCCAGGTCTGTCGGGTGGCCGAAGGTATGCATTGCGATAAGGACTTTGATTTTACGACCGGTGATTTTATTGAAACACCCGTTTTCGCGAAGCTCCGTAATATTTTTCAGATAACTGTTCAGGAGTTTCGCATCGATTCCGAGCGTCCGCTCCTCACAATCAATGAAATGAGGGATCGCACCGCAATAAGTTACAGCATTCGCCGTCGCAACAAACGTAAGATCCGGAACCAAGACCTCATCGTTCATATCGACGCCGGCCATTTTTAAAGAGATGTGAAGCGCAGCTGTTCCATTCACCACGGCGAACGCACGCTTGGCTCCCGTGAACTCCGCTAGCTTCCTTTCAAATGCATCTACAAATTTCCCGGACGAAGACACCCAATTCGTATCCAAACACTCTTTGACGTATCTCCATTCATTGCCGGAAAAAAAAGGCTCATGAAGCTCCACTGTCATTCTGTCCGGCGGAAGACAGGAGCGGATAGCCTTCAATACCGCATTTTTATCGAGCTCGGAAGTTAAATGTTGCATATATGGGATTTGTATTGAGCTAAGTGTCCGCTTTTTGTGAACCATTTGATGGTTTCCTTCAAGCCCCTCTTGAATCCGTCGAGTCCGCCATACTGAGGCGTCCAACCCGCAAATCGCTTAGCCTTGGAATTGTCTGCCCATAGCCTTTCAACTTCGCCTTTTGGGGGCCGCGTACGGGAAGACTCTGTCTTGATCTCGAGGTTTACCCCCATGATCTCGGCAATGAGGCTTGCTGTATCTCCAATCGATATTTCAAAATCACTTCCAAAATTGATTGTCTCTCCGATCGTTTGATCTGACTCAAAGCAGGCCGAGAAAGCCCGGACTATATCCTTTACAAAAGAAAAATCGCGCGTGGGGTGAAAGCTGCCAAGCTTGACGATCTTTGCGCCGTTCGCGATTTGGGTGATGATGGTCGGGATCACTGCGCGTGCAGATTGACGCGGTCCATAAGTATTAAAGGGCCGGACAACTGTCACGGGAGTCTGAAACGATTGATGAAAGGACAAAGCGAGTTGATCCGCTCCGATCTTGCTCGCGGAATAAGGTGATTGCCCTTGCAGAGGATGATCCTCCGTGATTGGCACAAAGCGTGCGGTTCCGTAAACCTCACTGGTGGAGGTGTGGAGAACTCTTTTGATGCTCAACTCGCGCGCCGCTTGCAGAACGTTCAGCGTCCCTTTGATGTTGGTGTCGACGTAGGAATCCGGAGAATGGTAGGAATAAGGGATGCCAATCAGCGCTGCCAAGTGCATGACTGCATCGCAATCGGTCAGAGCCTTTTTAACGCCATGAGGGTCGCGAATATCACCGGAAAAAATATCGAGGGAGTCCCTTGTTTTCACGGGTAACGTATCGAGCCACCCCCACGAGTTGAAGGAATTGTATAATACGAATGCGCGGACATCGTGCCCTTCCTCAAGCAAATGTTCTACGAGATGAGAACCAATAAACCCGTCAGCCCCTGTGACCAAAATTTTTTTAGTTTTTAAACTCACAGCTCAAGGCCTCCTTTGGCTATTCGTCGACCCCTTTATGGGCCCAGTGGCGTGCTTTGTTATAGGCTTTTCCGACTTTATCTTCAAGAGCTGGCGATAAAACGCGCAAAAGTTCTTTTCCCATGATCCGGTACTGCTTTCCAACCTTGGCGGTCTGGATAAGCCCCTTTTTAATCATGCGCGTGATCGTGCTGGGGCTGACTTTCAGCAGAGCTTGGGCCTCTTTGGGGGTATAAACCTCATGTTCATGAATTTCCATAGTGACAATCTCCTTGTGGTACATGATATCACTTAATCACTAATAGTCAAGAGTAGTCAAATCAAGTCAGCAGTGACGCGCAAAAACATCATTTCTTGATGCTTATATGCGTTTAATGATTACAAAATCACTTGTTGGGGCGTGGTTTGCTTTTGGGTGTAAAAAAAAGCTGCAAAATGATCAGTAGAAAGTGAGCGCCTCGCCCTTTGATCTCCACAAGGGTTGAGATCAAATAGT
>JAHFIC010000055.1 GCA_023246555.1 Candidatus Magasanikiibacteriota bacterium | reverse complement strand
GCTGCCAATAGCATCGCCTTCAGCATTTACCACCCATAATTCCGGTTTGAAATCGTTTCGCGCGCTATAGACGCTATAGATAAGTTTTGCGCCGTCGGTTGACCACAGAGATCGCATATCGCGCCCTTCGACAATCAGCGATTTAAAATTTTCTCCATGCAGTCCAACCAAAAAGACTTCTTGGCGGTCTCCACCCAGCCCTTCGCCGGTCCTTGAGAAGCCAACGATTTGATTATTTGGAGACCAGTCCACCGTGACCTTGTCGGCATTATCGCCAAGCGGGGCAACTAGGGTAACATTGTTTCCGTCTGGATTTGCCGACACCAGCCAGCGATTTTCCGGAGAGTAGCCAATACTTTTTGCGGCGATTCGATCGCCTTGAGCAGAAAATGAAAATGATTCCCAATGCTTCGGGAGGGTCACCTGACGCTTCGTTTGAAAATTGTAGTACACGTTTGAATCATCCGGATACTCAATAATCGACTCATTGGTGTTCGGAGACCAGATGACGTTTTCAACGCCGAAAAAGACTTCTTGAGAGAGTGGAACCAGGTTTCCGTTGGGCTCGCGCCGGTAGAATTTTCCGTCTCGATTATTATAAAAATTTAACGCGCCCGTTTGGTCGGTGCGAGTACCGATCACTGGGTCAAAAACAACGTGTTTTTCGAGTGGGAGTTTGGCTACTGGTTTTCCTCCGGCTGCCGCACCCGGACGCGCTGTTGGGAGTCCACCCGGTGGTGTGACGCCCTCTCGTGGTGCGCCTTCACCAGCTTCCGGAAGTCCAGTCGGTGGGACGCCGGGAGTTTCTTCACCCGATGGAGGGGTGACGCTCGGGGCAGGCCGAAAGAAAAATCGATAGAGCGCATAGCCCAATATTCCCGATACGAGGAGAAAGAGGATAAGGATAATGAGGCGTTTTTTGTCCATACTGTGATATATACTAGAGTACAGCAAATTAGGCCGAAAGACCAGCACTTCCGAGAGCGGTTTTTCGACGGGTGAGGAGCCCAGTGTTTTGGAGCGCTAATGCTTGCCTTGCCAGTCTTTGGAGTTCTTTGTCTACGTCACCTATTTGTTTTTTAAGTTTTTTGATACGTGACTTGAATGGGAACATGTCTTTTGTGAGTTGAATGATGCGTTTTTTTAGTGTTCCTGATAATCGGCCCAAATAAAGAGCGGCTGTCATAAGTATTTCGCCAACGCCAAAAAGAGAGAGGGGAGCGCCAAAACCCCAACAAATCCATCGTGATATCTGGACTATCTTACGGGCGGCGATTAGTCGTCGTCGCTTTCTTTGGAGGGGCTGTAGAAGTTTTTCATTTTTTTTTATTTCCCTGCTTACCCCTTTTTTCCCTTTTGTGAGGTTATCTATTTCTTTTCTTATTTTTTTCAATTCTTTTCCATATCGAAGGGCATTGAGCATTTGTGTCGGGGTGTTGCGTTCTGGGTTATTCGCAATAATTTGCTCCTGCTCACTCGTATTGGGCTCGATTTTTTTTAATTCATTTGTTTTATCTTGTTGCTCGGTTGGAGCGGTGCCTGATTGTGCTTCCTGACCTGTCTCCGGCATTGCTCCAGCAGATGTGTTTTGATTTGATTCTTGTTTTTTTTCAGTTGGTGTGTGATCAGGCGGTGTTTGATCGTTATTTTGTTGGGCCTTTTGTTCATTGTCTTGTTTTTTTTCAGCTGGTGATGTTACGGGGCTCTCCACCGGGGTTTCTGTTTGAGGTGGTTCGGCACCACCTTTTCCAAATCCATCAAGCGCTTGTTGGAAAGCTTGGGATTCCCCTTTTCCTTCTTTCATCATGTCATCAACTTCGCCGGCCACTTTTTCTTGGATCAATCGGAGTTGTTCTGTTGAAATAGGCAAACCCTGATCAAGCAATGCTTTTTGCAGCCCACTGTGGAGTGTTGTCGAGGCAGTCGCCATGAGCATAGATTCATCGCTCTTGCCCGGCTTCTGTCGCCGCGATTAAATTTTTGCAGTCCGCGTAATATTGCCGGATTTCTGATTCGAGCGCCGGGGTTGCTATAGCGCCAAAAAGTTCATGGAGCTCTTTGAGCGCCACGGCGGTCTGTTTTCCGCGAAGTTCAATCAGCCGATCGAGTGCCGCATTTCGCACAGGAATATTTTGCGTGAACACTGCCTGCTCGAGCAGGTTTTTTTGGTATTGCATTTGCTCTTCGATTTGGCCTTTTTGGATCCCCAACGGAATTTCGTTAGCATGGCGGGATTGTTGTCGCGCTTTTTTGAGCGCGATTGCCCATTGTTCCTCCTGTGTTCCCATAGAGGGTTATTTTAAGGCGAATATGCCTTCTTTGCGCGTTACGGTGTATCGTTTTTTTGTTCTCTTTTTTTCTTGTATGAGTTGGAGCGCGAGGTCATGTAGGATGTTTCCTACCAACTGGGGAATATGGCGAGTGCCTACTGTCGGCTGACTTGCTTCTTCGGCAAGCGCGGCAAGCACAGAGGCATCTGGAACAAGAGAAATATCATGGATTTTTTCGAGTTGTTTTCCGACACTGGTGAACGCGTGTTCGGCAATTCTCGCGATATCGTTTTGCGAGAGCGGTTGGAAGATGAGCGTGTGTCCGATTCGGCCGGTGAGCGATGCGCCGAATTGTTCTTTAATTTTGGCGCGGATGGCGGTATCTCGTACGGTTGTTGTTTCTTCACCAAAGCCAAAATGCGGCGATCGATAAAGCTCTTCGCCGATATTTGCCGTAAGAATGACAATGGCGTGTTTCAAGTGCACCAGTTTTCCGTCGCTCGCGCGCATGACTCCCTCATCGAGGATCTGGAAAAGAATTTTTTGGACGTCCGCGTGCGCTTTGTCGAATTCATCGAACACGAGGATGGCATACGGACGGCGTCGAAGTTCATCGAGGACATGATTGCGTTCTTTGTAGCCGACATAGCCCGCCGGACTTCCCAAAATTTTTGACACGCTATGAGATTCGGTAAACTCTGTCATGTCAAGGCGAATCAGCGCTTTTTTATCGCGATAGAGCGCGTATGCCAGCACTTTTGCGAGTTCAGTTTTTCCCACACCGCTTGGTCCGGTAAACAGGAACGACGCCAAGGGTTTTTCTGTGTCGGCGTTTACGCCAATGTGCGCTTTTCTAAGAGCATGAATCACCTCGTGAATCACGTCATGTTGCCCGACAATTTTTTCTTGCAATTCTTTTTCCACTCGATCCAAGTGCTCCCAATCGTTCATGAGGAG
>JAHFIC010000033.1:7222-9382 GCA_023246555.1 Candidatus Magasanikiibacteriota bacterium | reverse complement strand
TGAAAAAAAACGGGATTGTCATGCGCTTGATCTCCTCCAGGCGATAATCGAGGATCTTTCTTCCGACAAAAATCATGCTCACCTTGTCATCATGCGAAGCAATGTCATCGATGTTTTTCTGCAAAAGTCCGGCACGGGCAATATAGGAAAATTCGATGGCCGGAAGTCCGGCCGCTTCTCGGGCGGCGTTTGTCGCGGCAAATTCTCTCTCGGCCTGCTCCCCTATCTTTTGAACCAGTGTGGGAGTGTATTTATCCTCGAGACAATGCAAGAGAATGATGCGTTCGATGTTGTGTCGCTCTGCCCAATCAATCACTTTCGGCAAGCGTTCAAGATACGACAATCCACGCGATCCCAAGACGATAAAAGGGATACTGCCGGCGACATTAAGCGGTTCTGCATCGGTCATCGGCTCGGCGACACGCAGGAGTTTTGCGACGATGGGCGTCAATGGTGGCTGGAGAATGAGTGTTCCTAAAATAACCCACATGCCGATCGGGACAAATCCCTCCAGATTCGCGAGTCCCGCGGAAGCAATCGTCACCAGAAGAACCGCCGGGATAGCGCCCGTTTCTCGCACAAATGAGATGAAAAGCAGTTCTCGCCAAGAAAAGCGTTCCGTTCCAAACAACGAAAACGGTCCGAGCGCCACAAATACTGTGAGCGGGCGAATGACAAACATAAAGATGACTGCCGCAAGAATGCCGATGCCGGCAAAAGCGATGAGCGTGTCCAGATCCACCAGAGCGCCAAGAAGGAGAAAAACCAGCGGTTTGAGAAAACCTTCGATCGTCTGATTGAAAAACCGTTCCGTGTCATGCAGGTATTTGGTAAAGACAAACAAGAGCCCGGCGACAAATGCGGCCAAATACCCGCTTCCACCAACGGCCAATGCCAAGGTAAAGATGACAATGGGGACAAATAAGAAAAAAGCCGCGTCAGCTTCGTACTCCTTCCCTCGATGCTCTGAATGTTCCCCCAAAAGAACCAGGAGGCGGTAGCCGACAAAACCGAACAAGACGCCGTACAGGACTTGCCTGAGGAAGATAGAAAAAGTGTCGCCGCCTAACAGTGCCAGATAGCTGCCGCTGATACTTGAGAATACTGCTCCGCCGGTCATCAACGTTAAAAAGACAACCGTCAAAAGCGTTCCGGTCACATCGGTCATGGCGCTCTCCGAGACAATAATATCTTTGGTGGCGCGATTACTAAATCGCAGATGCCGCAACACCGGAATAATCGCGGCCGGATCAGTGGACGCGAGTACCGCTCCGAGAAGAATCGCCGTGGGGATGGAGAGGCTGATACCGAGCCATTGGCTTGCCGCAAAAACAGCAAAAGAAAATAGGCCGGCAGTAAGGATTAATCCCGGCACAGAGAGCGAAAAAATTTTCCAGAATAATTTTTTAAAATTTACAAAGGGCGTTTCCAGTCCACCGCTGAAAAGAATAAGGGTCGCGCCCAGTGTCACAAGAATGCTCAAGAGATGGCGTTCTTCGGTGATGGGATGAAGGAGGGGTTTTGCAGCCATGCCAAAAAAGATGGCCACCACAAAGCTTGGAATAACGGTTTCTATCGAGAGATGGAAGAGAAAAAAGCTCAAAATACAAACCAGCGAGATGCCAAAAAATGCCAGAAGGAGAGCAGACTCAGTGCTTTCGCCGAGCCACGCATAAAGAGATTCAGCGTATTGGCTGGCAATCGCCATCATTGCGATTCCGCCGCAAAGTGCTGCATATGGAAACAATTTTTTCATACAGAAAATTGAAAAAGATTCATGGCGTTGTTTGTGGTTGCTTTCTCTACCTCGGGCACGGACAGCCCTTTCACCTCGGCAATTTTTTTGATAACTTCCGCCACCATCCATGGTTCGGCCCGCTCGCCCCGGTATGGCATGGGCGCCAAATACGGGGAATCAGTTTCAACGACGACGCGGTCAAGCGGAATTTTTTTTACCACCTCGAGTAAGTTCTCCTGAGCCTTTGGATCGGCTTTCCGCGGCGGAAAAGTGATAACGCCGGTAAACCCAAGATAAAGGCCCAGGTTGAGGTATTCTTCCGCGTGCGTCCAGCTAGAGGTATAGCAGTGGACGGTTGCGCGCGGCGGCTTGGGGAAGTTTTTCAAAAGTACGATCAACTCATCGTGCGCGTCGCGGCAGTG
>JAHFIC010000033.1:0-7212 GCA_023246555.1 Candidatus Magasanikiibacteriota bacterium | reverse complement strand
GCTTCTGTTTTTCAACTACTGTGGCAAACGGCACATCGTTCGACAAGTGAAAAAAATCCAAACCGCACTCGCCGATCGCCACGACTTTTGGAGATGTAACAAGGGTCTCGTAATACACCTCGTCGAAATCCTCTTCACGGCTCATGAAATGCGTTTCTTCTTCATCGATGTGCGTGGGAAACAAATGGTTCGGATGCGTGCCGATCGAGGCAAACATCCAGTCGTACTGTTTCGCCAATTCTACCGCAAGCCGGCTCGTATCTTTCTGTGTGCCGACCACATTCAACACCATCTTTTTCTCGCGCGATCGCGCAATCGCCTCCGCACGGTCATCCTTATACGCCTGGAATTGAATATGACAATGAGTGTCAAAAAGCATACGGTAAGTCTCAGGCGGCTTTTTTCTCTCGTTTTTCAATTATCCACGGCACGCTTTCTAAATGTTCACCAATCGCGCGAATCCAATTCGGCATTTTAGATAAAGGGACATCAATGAGCGCATACACGAGGAGGCCGCGTGCCGCTTCGCTCGCAAAATTTTCCGCAAAAGTATCGACCTGCATGGCGATGTCTTGTAGTGATTGATGAATTCGGCTCTTCTCATCCTCATTGAGATCGTCGAATAGGTCGAGATAAAGATGACCGCCTAACGCTTGTTGAATTTGTTGACCAGAGCTTCCATTCCGCATATAGGCGAGCACTTCATCTTTGACCTTGCGCTCTGCAATCCGTTCGATTTCTCCGCCGCTACGCGGCGCTGGTTCATCTTTATAAAAAAAACCCAATAACTTTTGATTAACAAAATGTTGACGCTCATGTAATAAAACTAATCTGTCGTTCTCTCGATTTCCTTTTGATGAATTGACAGAAACGACCGGAAACCGTTCTCCCTGAAGTACGAACTCACGTTCATGCTGAAACCAACCGCCAGCTGCTATCCCTTTGGTCTGAGTAAACGCTTGTAAATCGCTCTCATCGCTGAAGTCCATAAGGATGTAACCTTCCAATTGACTAAGAAAAACAGAGCCACGTGGTTCCAGTCCCATCATACGAATAAAGAGAGCTCTGCCAGCATCACTTGGACCGAGATCGTTCGCAATAGCTGCCCCATCCAATTCTCCAGACAGCAATTCTGCTTCCAGCAATATTTCTTGCAATCGTTGAAACGCGTATTCTGTTTGTTCAGTTTTTTTTCTATATTGAGCAATAATATCCAAAAGCCTCTCGCGTATCTCTGGAGACAGCTCTGTTCGGGACAACACAAATGGTTCCACCTTTTCAGATTTTTTTGACAGCGCTTCCTCCACGAGCAAACACGTCCTCGCGAACTTCACACGCTGTTCCACTAGTGGCGCCTCTCGTTCGACGCGAACCTCCTCACGCGGGGGTTCAAATTTTATCACTTCTTCCAGCATATTCAGAACGAACTAGAGGACGGTATTTGTAACATAATCCACGGACGACTGCAAAAGCCGCAGGGCATCCGGCAAAAGCGGCCAGAGGACAAAGGCGACGGCGGAAAGGTACGGTGCGATTTCCGAAATTGCCAACTGCTGCATGACAACGGATGAAATGGGGAAACGTTCAATGAAGAAAATAATAAGCCCCAAGGTCACAGCGCCCTCCGCGGCACCAAGGAGAAGACCAAGAATACGATCAAGGGATCGGATGAAGGGAAGCCGAGTCACGAGCGACAAAATGCGGTCAACGATCCAAAAAAGGAAACCAACCAAGCGATTGATCACAAGAAAGAGAAGAATAAATACGGTGATGCGGACAGCATTATGACTCCAGCCCGTTACGTCAATAATTGTTCCAGCAATCCACTCGTAATACCGGCTGGCCAAAAACGCGCCGAGAATCGTCCCGACCAGCGACCCCAATGTATGCACAAAACCAAACCAAAAGCCAAACAAGGCAAATCCGGCAATAATGAGAAGAAGAAAAAAATCAATAAATTGCATACGAATGTCGGCTGCCAGCTGATTGCTGCTAGCCAATTCTTGGGAATAACGGCTCACCCTTCTTTATTGTACCACCTTTTTTTAATTTTCCCCACGCATGGCCTTTTTCATCGGTTCCAAGTTGAACCAAAATCTTTTCCGCGCTTTGGGGGATGATCGGCAAAAGCGCCACCGCGATCTGCCGCAGGCCTTCAGCAAGCTGGTAGAGCAAGGGCTCAATATCCTCTCCTCGCTTCGCTTTTTCCCACGGTTTTTCTCTTGAGATCAATTCATCGCAGGCAATAACAAGCGCATTGACCTCGCCCACCAGTTCGTCGAATCGGTATGCGGCAAGCCGTCCACTGTAGCGCTTCCAGAATGCGTCTGCCCCAAAGTAGTCTGGCGCTTTCTTCGGCACCAGGCCAGTCGCGTACTTCTCAAACATCGTGAGAATCCGGCTGGCCAAATTTCCGATCCCATTTGCCAAATGCGCCGTATACCACTCTTCAAAACGCGCTACTGAAAAATCGCCATCCTCATATGCCGGCAATGCGCCAAGGAGAAAATGTCGAACCGCATCGGTGCCGTATTTTTTTACAAGATCATACGGATTTACAACATTGCCGAGCGATTTGCTCATCTTTTGCCCTTCGGAGGTAATGAACCCGTGGATAAAAATTTGTTTGCTGGTTGGAACCACAGCAGACATGAGCATGGCCTGCCACATAGCCGATTGTTGACGCAAGTTGTCTTTGCCGGCCACTTGTACACCAGGCCAGAATTTCTTGAATGTCTTTACATCTTTTGGCCAGCCGAGGGTCGAAATATAGTTCACGAGTGCGTCAAACCACACATACATGACATGATCGGGATCATCTGGCACTTCCACTCCCCACGGCATTTTTGCCTTAAGCCTTGAAATGCTGAAATCTTCAAGCCCTCGCTCAACAAATGCCGTGATCTCGGTCAGTCGATGTGCCGGCACGACAAAATCCGGTTGTTTTTTGTAAAGAGCGAGCAGGGGTTGCTGGTACTTGGACCAGCGGAAAAAATAATTTTCTTCATTGATATATTCAATCTCGAGCTTGGGATGGATGGGACATTTTCCATCCGCTAACTCCGAATCAGTCTTTTCGAGTTCACAACCGACGCAATATTTGACTTGATAATTCTTCTTGTAAATGTCACCGTTTCCCTGGCAGCGAAGCCAGAATTCCTGGGCCGCGGCCTTGTGTGCTGGATCGGTGGTGCGAATAAATGTCGGGTGGTCAAGATTCAAGAGTTGTGCCAGATCGCGAAATTTAGCGGCATACTCGTCGCAATACGCTTGTGGATCTTTTCCCATTTCAAGGGCTTTTCGATAAATTTTAAGCCCGTGCTCATCGGTGCCAGTATTAAAAAATACCTCATCGCCTTCTAGGCGCCGATAGCGCACAATCGTATCCGCTTGAATGATTTCCAAAGCAAAGCCGATATGCGGATCAGCATTCACGTATGGAAGGGTGGTGGTGAGATAAAATTGTTTCATAGATTCGTGATGACAATGACAAATTCCCCTTTCTCCGATACATTCATGGCCATAATTTCTGCGATGGTTCCTCGATAGATGCTTTCAAATTTTTTTGTGAGCTCGCGGCAAACACAAAGTTGTTGATTCGGCTGCAAGACGACTTTTAATTCTTCTAAACACTTTTTTATCCGATGGCTTGATTCATAAAATACCACGGTACGTTCGCTGTTTGCCACTTCCACAAAAAATTTTTGGCGTTTATTTTTATGCGGCGGAAATCCGAGGAACAGAAATTTATCAGTTGGAAAGCCGGAAATAGATAATGCGGCAATCACAGCTGATGCTCCCGGTATCGGTGACACCAAAGCATTCGGCGCATGACGAATAATATAGGAGATGAGCTGATTACCCGGGTCGGAAATGCCCGGGGTTCCTGCATCGGTTACGAGCGCCAAATTCTTTCCCTCTTCCAGTCGATTCGCAATTTCTCGCATTGCTGCCTCCCCGCTGTGCTGATGGTAAGCCATCGTCGGCGTTGAAACCCCAAAATGTGTGAGGAGTTTCCCCGTTACTCGCGTATCCTCGCACAAAATAAGGTCGACGTTTTTGAGCGTCTCAATGGCTCGGAGGGTAATATCCCCAAGGTTTCCGATGGGTGTAGCGACAATTGAGAGGGTGCCCAGCATACCCGATTATATTAACAAAATCGCTAAAATAAAGCAAAATCATTGACATTTTTTGGATCTTGTGCTTCAATGCACGTCAGAAAGACGGCAAACCAGCCGTTGTTTCCAAGAGAGGAATGAATTCGAAATGAGCTCCATCCAAAACGTCATCACCCGTGTACACGGGTCTGACACGATCTACACCTTCACCCTCACCGCTCCGGAACTACTCAAGATCGCTCGAGTGGATCGCTTCGAGGAATCGAAGCGAGAAGGCGTCAATCGCGCGCTGGATCAAAATCACGCGATCGCGATCGCCGAGGCCCTGCTCCAACCCGAGATCATGTGGCTCGAGCCGATCCTGGGGGACATGCGCGGCCAGAGCTGGACATACGATGAAAAAAAAAGGAGCCTGGAATTCGGCGAGGGAGGATATATCTCGATCGACGACGGCCAGCACCGACTCACGGCCCTGAAGCTTCTCGAACCGACCGAGATGGAAAAGCTCAGCTTCACCGTCACGGTGACGCACGGACTCCCCATCAAGCGGCGGTTGGAGATTTTCCGCATGCAGGCCAAGCGGAAGAGGCTCAACGCGCGCCTCGACCTGGCTCTGAGGTATCGTCTCGATGATTGGCGTTCGCCCCTCGACGGCGAGGCCTACAAGCTTCTCCTCGCGCTCAACACCGAAGACGGATCCCCGCTCAAGGGGATGATCCAGGTGACTGAGGTCGCGAGCGAGGGCGGTGCGGAGACCGTGAACGGAAAAACGCTCCACTCGGCGATCCGGCGAGCGATCGGTCCGCAGAGCCCGATGAGCGAGCTCAATCCGGCCCAACGCGCCGAGGCTCTGAAAACGCTCGTGGCCGTGGCGGCCGAGATCTGGAAGAAGGCCTGGGATTCGCCCGAGCACATGCTCGCGACCTCGCGCGGCATGTCCGCGCTCCTCTCTCTGGTCGTGAACGCTCCGAATTTCCGCGGCGCCACGGGCGATGACTTCTCGGCGAAGAAGTTGCGCGAAGTGCTCTCTCGCGCCAAGTCGTTCGACTGGAGCGCGGAGAAGCTCCGCGGCGAGAAGGCGTCCGAGACGGTGAAACGGCTCGATGCCGCGATCCGCCGCGGTGCCCAGACCAAAACCAAGGCCAACCACGCCGATGAGGCGCGGACCTAGCGATGGCTCGAGGGGCATGAGCTGATCGCGACCCCGCACGCAATACACAGGACGTGTTGCGCGTGCGGGGTCATTTTTTTTACAGAATTATTCTGTTATACTAATAGTAATCACCCAAACCCATAGCCATTGATAGCATGAAGTCAATTCTCTCTTTTTTGCTTATTATCGCCCTTCTCTCCCCGACGATTGTTTTGGCGGCGGATGATTCACCATTTAATCCCGATTTTCTTATTTCCGACGAAGAAATCCAAGATTGGCAAACCATGAGTCGTGACGACGTCCAATCGTTTTTATATGAAAACGGCGGCTATATTGCTCGCCTGGTCGCGCCCGATATCGACGGGACGATGAGAACCGCCACGGACATGATCGTCCATGCCGCGGAAACACATCGCATCAACCCAAAATATATTCTTGTAAAACTTCAAAAAGAACAGAGTTTGGTCACTGACCCGAACCCGACACAAAAACAACTCGACTGGGCCACTGGCTATGGCATCTGCGATGCGTGCTCCATGAACGATCCGTCACTCCAAAAACATCGCGGGTTTGCCACACAGGTGGATTCAGGGGCTGGCATCATGCGCTGGTATTATGACAACGTGAATGATTCTCCGATAGTCAAAAAACCGTACCGCGCGTATTCAATCGATAATACGATCGTGCGGCCGGCAAATTTTGCCACGGCATTTCTGTATACCTATACTCCGCATATTCATGGCAATAAAAATTTCTGGCTCCTGTGGCAAAAATGGTTTGAACAATCTTATCCAGATGGTACCTTGGCAAAATCAGCAAATGACACAATCGTGTACCTTATCCAAGGCGGAGAGAAGCGACCGTTTGCAAATATGACTGCGCTCATTTCACGATTTGATCCAGAGCGCATTATTATGCTCGCAAAAACGGAGCTCGATCGCTATGAAACCGGCCCGGCGATTGCTTTCTCAAATTACTCAATTCTCAAAAACAATGACCAATATTACCTTCTTGATTTTGACACACTCCGGCCATTTGCCGACGCAGGCGTCGTGGCAAAACTTGGCTTCAACCCGGACGAAATCATCGAGATTCTCCCCACGGACATTGAGGGAATGCCGTCCGGAAAACCGATAACCGCCGACACCATAGACCCCATCGGCCGTCTGGTCCAAGTTATAGAAAACAACAGTTTGTATTATATAGAAGACAAAACCTACGCCTATATTACGCATCCAGCAATCGCAAAAAACCGCTTTCCACAAATTAAAGCAAACACAGTTCCCGCGGCGACTCTCGCAACCTATATTGCCTCCCCACCCCTCCTTTTTGGTGATGGTGTCCTCTTTGGCACGAAAGAGGACGGTAAAATTTATGTGACGGAACACGGAAGAAAGCGCCATATTCCAACCGAAGCCGTATTTCTGGCTCTTGGGTATTCCTGGAACGATGTTGTCTGGGTTGATCAATTTACAGCCATTAACCACCCTACAGGATCGGCGATCGCTCCGCCAAAGACAACGATGATCGTGGCCACCAATTTGGAAGAAACTCCAACGCCAGGAGGAAACGCCGTATCAAGCATGATGGTTGACATTCCAGATGCCGAAACTACCTATACCGGAAAACAATTTGAAACGCCCATTGATACGTATCTCGTTGCAGACGCGACCGGCGCAATCCTCGCGGGAAAAAATATTGACGCGCTCCGACCCATGGCATCTTTCGCAAAAGTTGTCACCGCCTATCGCTTACTTAAAGAAGGGGTGTCACTGTCCAAATCGACAACTTATGATCCCGCGCGGCACAAAGCACTCTACCACAATTTCCGCATCGCATCCGGCGAAAAAATTTTACACGAACATCTCTTCTCCTCCTTTCTTGTTTCATCATTAAATACGCCAGGTAACATGCTCGTTGATTCTATTGAAAAAACCCGAT
>JAHFIC010000032.1 GCA_023246555.1 Candidatus Magasanikiibacteriota bacterium | reverse complement strand
TGGGTGATGTTGACCCAGCCCATGATTTCTTCGATACCATTTGCATATCCGTTGAGTCTGTCTTCAATCGCGTGATGGGTGCCTATTCTGTTGTTGGTATGATCGCGGGAAAAGGCATGATTGCCTTCCGCGACCCACACGGCATTCGACCGTTTGTTTGGGGAAGCAGAAAAAACGCCGACGGAACACTCGATTATATTTTTTCATCGGAAAACACGATGTATTATCCACTTGGATTTACTTATGAAGGGAATATTGAGCCGGGTGAAGTTGTTTTTGTGAATACCAACGGACAGATGTTCCGCCGAAAAATCCGCACTGAACTGTTTACTCCATGTGTTTTTGAATACGTCTATCTCGCGCGGCCAGACTCCACCTTCAACGATATCAGCGTCTACCGCGCCCGACTGCGCATGGGGCAAAATTTGGCCAAACGCTGGAAAGAAATCCACTCGGACGTCACGCCGGATATTGTTATTCCCGTGCCGTTTTCCTCCAACACCGCCGCGCTCTCTATGGCGCATGAGCTTGGCGTGCGATATTCCGAAGGCCTATACAAAAATCCCTTCATCGGCCGCACCTTTATCATGCCCGGCCAGACCGAACGCAGAAAATCCGTTCTCCAAAAATTATCGCCGCAGGAAACAGAAATCCGTGGGAAAAAAGTCCTACTGGTCGATGATTCTATTGTTCGCGGCACAACCAGTAAAGAGGTTGTGAAGCTCGTACGCGACGCCGGTGCCACCGCCGTCTATTTTGCCTCTGCCTGTCCACCGGTCAAATATCCGGATTTTTATGGCATTGATCTCCCGACGAGAAACGAGCTCATCGCGGCGCACAAAAATGAAGAGGAGATTCGCGCGTACATCGGTGCGAATATTCTTCTCTACCAAACGATTCCCGATCTGGTGGAAGCTGTCACACGCAAAGGCGACCATCATATTGACCGACTCTCCATGCCCTACCTCGATGGATGGTACGTAACGGGAGGGATCACAAAAGAACGCCTGGAAGAAATGGAAAAACAAAAAGGAAATACGAATTCAACATCCAAAAAAATCCTTCTGATCGGCTCTGGAGCCCGGGAACATGCGATCGCCCGGACGATCAAACGATCGAAACATGCGACCGACCTTTTCTGTTTTGGTTCGAGTGTTAACCCCGGTATCAAAGAACTTGCGTCCGAGTATACTGTCGGTGACATGACCGACGTATCGGCAGTCACCGCCTGGACAAAAAATCACGAGATCCAATGGGCGATTATCGGTCCGGAAAATCCGCTGGAAGCTGGGGTAGCGGATGCACTCGAAGCAGTCGGTGTGCAGTGTGTCGGCCCAAAAAAACTGCTTGCTCAAATTGAAAGTAGTAAATCATTCACGCGACAACTTCTTCTCGACTATCATATTCCAGCCTGCCCTGTATTTCGACATTTTTCTTCCATGAATGGCGTCCGTGAATTTATTGAATCACTGAATGGGAATTATGTAGTGAAAGCTGACGGGCTCATGGGGGGCAAAGGAGTAAAAGTATCCGGAGATCATTTGCCGAGCACTGTCGAGGGAATTGCGTGGTGCGAAGAGCTTTTAAAAAACGGTAAAACCTTCCTCATTGAACAAAAGCTGATTGGGCAAGAATTCTCGCTCATGAGCTTCTCTGATGGAGTGCATCTCGCGCACATGCCAGCGGTCCAAGACCATAAACGCGCGTATGCCGGGGATACGGGACCGAATACCGGCGGCATGGGGAGCTATTCAGACGCCGATCACTCTCTCCCTTTTCTCACGGAGAAAGATATCGTGCAAGCACAGACCATCAATCAAGCAACGATTGACGCACTTCGACACAAATATAATGAAGACTATGTTGGGATTCTCTACGGCGGCTTTATCGCCACTAAAGAAGGTGTCAAGCTCATTGAATACAACGCGCGCTTTGGCGACCCGGAATCCATGAATATTCTTGCGATTTTGGAATCAGATTTTGTCGAATTGTGCGAAACAATGCTCCGGAAACAGTTAACACCGGGCGCGGTGCAATTCGCAAAGAAAGCGACCGTGTGCAAATATGCCGTTCCCGCAGGCTATCCGGATGCACCGGTGAAAAATGAAAAAATAGACGTGTCCGACGTTCAAAATAAAAAACAACTCTATTTTGCGGCCGTGGACGCTCGAGACGATGGACTCTACGAAACCGGATCGCGCGCGGTCGCAATCGTTGGTGTTGGCCAAACGATCGCTGAAGCAGAAAAAATCGCTGAAGAAGAAATCCAACGTGTGGAAGGACCGCTGTTTCATCGTGAAGACATCGGCACAGGGCCGCTTATTCAAAAAAGGATTGAGATGATGCGACATTTAAGAAACCCAAAACTCAGATTGGCAATTTTGGGCTCGACGCGCGGGACTGATATGCAAGCGATCGTTGATGCCATCGCCCGCGGTGAACTTGATGCGTCAATTGAGATTGTGATGAGTAATAAGGTAGACGCGTACATTCTTGAACGTGCGCGGAATCATCATCTGGACGCCAGATATTGCGCAAGCGAAGAAGAGATTTTGCTCATGCTTCAAGAAAAGAACATCGATCTTATCCTCCTCATCGGCTACATGCGAATCCTCTCCCCTACCTTTGTCGCCGCTTGGCGGAATAAAATCATGAATGTCCACCCCTCGCTTTTACCGGCATTCGCGGGCGGTATGGATTTGAACGTGCACCAGGCGGTTTTGGAATCCGGCACAAAAGAAACCGGTTGCACAATCCATTTCGTGGACGAAGGCACCGACACTGGAAAAATTCTTGTGCAAAAAAAATGTTCAGTGGATCCTGGTGAAACTGTCGAGAGTCTGAAAGCAAAAGTACAAAAATTAGAAGGTGAAGCGTTTATTGAAGCAATTAAGTGGTTTCAAAATACCCATCTGGTATCATGAATTATGTTTATCTTCATCCTAAAATCTCATCGCTTAGCGGAAATTAGTGCTGGCATTCAGCCACGTCCCTCCGAACTGCGCTCACTCGCCCTGCGCGCTCGTTCGCTGAAGCCGCTCGCGTCCTCTTTTTCGCTCCATGTTTTAGACGCGAAAAAACCATGCCCGGAACGCTTCGCGGATTCCATCTCGGAGGGACGCTGGCTTCCATGCTCCATTGCCGATGGACAAATTGAAGTCGCCGTTGTTCGCTCGGTTGGAAACTCTCGCAGCCCGAACAGCATGGTTCCCGCCAAAGGCGGGATGTTCGGGCGAGAGCGTATGGTGCGGCCGAGCCGTGGCGGCGAGGCGAACCCCGCGCTGGCGGGGCCGACACCCGGTTCCAGAGAGTGAATACGGCGACGAAAAATAACAAAAATGAGTATATGAACAACAATCCAACCAAAATCAAACGAGCGCTTCTGTCTGTTTCCAACAAAACTGGTCTCATTGAATTTGCAAAAGAACTCTCCACGTTAGGGATAGACATTCTTTCCACCGGCGGCACGGCAAAGACGCTTCGGGATGCCGGAATACCGGTCACCGACGTCTCTATGTACACCGGATTCCCGGAAATTATGGACGGACGGGTCAAAACGCTCCACCCCAAAATCCATGGCGGCATTTTGGGGCTTCGGGATGTTCACATGAATGTCGCGATTTCCCATGATATCGATTGGATTGATTTGGTGGTGTGCAATTTGTATCCATTTTCAGAAACCATCCAAAAACCCGACGTAACATTTGATACCGCACTTGAAAACATCGACATTGGCGGCCCATCGATGATCCGAAGCGCCGCAAAAAATATCGGCTGGGTGACAGTGCTCGTGGATCCAAATGATTATTCACATGTGATTGATGAAATAAAACAGGATGGCATTTCTTTTGAAACACGCAAACGACTTTCAGCGAAAGCATTTGGTCATACCGCAACATACGACGCGATCATCCATGGATATTTTAATACAGAAAAATTTTCAGACGATGTCACCCTCCCCTACACAAAACATTCTGATTTGCGCTACGGAGAAAATCCCCACCAAGATGCATGTGTTTACAAGAAACCAAACCATACGGGGTGCAGCATCCTCAATGCAAACATCCTCCAAGGCAAGCAATTATCCTACAACAATATTAATGACGCCGATGGGGCGCTCTCCCTCCTCAAAGAGTTCACCGAACCGGCCTGCGTTATCGTCAAGCACGCAAACCCGTGCGGCGTTGCGACCGGCGACAATCTCGCTGATGCGTTTCGCCGCGCATACGAAGCCGATCCGCTCTCGGCCTTTGGGGGCATCATTGCCTTAAACCGTCCGTGCACCAAGGATATCGCCGAGGCGATTTGCGCGTTTTTCTGTGAAATTGTGATCGCGCCGACGTTTCATGCAGACGCACTATCGCTTTTTGTACAAAAGAAAAACCTGCGCCTGCTTGAAGTCGGCATCATTCCGCCGCATTTCCCTCAGACGGAATACCGTTTTGTTGATGGCGGTCTTTTGGTGCAGGACGCAGATACAAAAACGATTTCGACCGCTGACGTGAAGACCATGACGAAAAAACAGCCGACCGAAGCGGAAATCCGCGATATGCTCTTCGCATGGAAAGTCGTAAAGCACATGAAGTCCAACGCGATTCTTATCGCGAAAGATAATACCACAGTCGGCGTCGGCGTCGGCCAGGTGTCGCGCGTGGATGCGGTGGATTTGGCAATAAAAAAATCCGCAGGTAAACTCGCCGACGCAATCCTCGCTTCTGACGCCTTTTTCCCGTTCCGCGATAGCATGGATAAGCTCGCCGGTACGAACATCACCGCCATTATTCAACCCGGCGGGTCAATCAAAGACGAAGAAGTCATCGCCGCCTGCGACGAACATGGTATCGCGATGGTGTTTACGGGATTTCGGGCGTTCAAACATTAATTTGCTTCGTAATTCGGCGCACTGTCGATTTGCGACAAGTCGTGCGGATGACTTTCTTTTAAACCAGAATTTGAAATCGTAATAAAACGAGCATTTCTTTGGAGTTCCGGAATGGTCTTTGCGCCAAGATATCCCATGCCGCTCCGGAGTCCGCCAGCAAGCTGATACAGAATCCGGTCCACCGGCCCTTTATAGGCCACGCGGCCGGAAACGCCCTCCGGCACAAATTTCTTTTTCTCCGAAATATCTGCCTGACCGTAGCGATCCTTGCTTCCCTCTTCCATAGCATCAATACTCCCCATACCGCGGTACACTTTAAACATTTGCCCGCCGCGAAATTCCACGCGCCCGGGCGTTTCATCTGTTCCCGCAAACATATTTCCCATCATGACAGAGGAGGCGCCCGCGGCCAGTGCTTTTACGATGTCGCCAGAGGATTTGATGCCGCCATCGGCAATCACCGGCACTTTTCGCTTTGATTTTGAAATCCCTCTCACGACTTCAATAATCGCGGACAATTGCGGTACCCCAATGCCGGCCACAATCCGCGTCGTACAAATAGACCCGGGCCCAATGCCGACTTTCACCGCATCTGCACCAGCATCAATGAGCGCTCGCGCCGCTTCCCCGGTTGCGATATTTCCAGCGATCACCTGTGTGTCTTTCTGCATCTTTTTTATCTCGCGGACAGCGCCAAGCACTCCCGCCGAATGCCCGTGAGCGGTATCCACAATCAATGCGTCTACCCCAACAGCTATGAGCGCCTCTGCCCGCTCCAAGCCGTTTTTTCCCACTCCCACCGCTGCGCCAACGCGCAATTGTTTTAAATCGTTTTTTACCGCTTCGGTATACTGAATATTTTTTTCAATATCCTTTCTCGTCACCATGCTGACAAGCTTCCCCCGGCTATCCACAACACACAACACGCGCAGGCGATGGTCGTGGATCATATTATTGGCCTGTTCGAGCGTCATGCCTGCCCGCCCAAGCACCAATTGCTTTTTCAAAATCATCCGTTTCTTTACCGGTGTTTTTTTGTGGTCAGGCATGAAATAATCAAGGTCTGAAATGAGGCCAAGAAGCTTACCGCCCCTGTCCACCACCGGCACTTTTTTATATCCGTGCGTTTCACGGATTTTCACCACATCCGCAATCGGCGCATTGGGACCAATCGTCATCGGATCCTCAATAAATCCATTTTCAAACCGCTTCACTTTTTTTACCTCATCCGCTTGCGCGGAGATCGGCATATTTTTATGAATAACCCCAAATCCTCCGGCCAGCGCCATGGCAATCGCCATTTTGTGCTCGGTTACGGTATCCATGGGCGAGCTTAAAAACGGCAAATTTAAAATAATGTCGTTAGTAATTTTCGTTTTTAATATCGCATCTTTCGGCAAAATCTCTGAAGCCTGTGGCACCAAAAGAACATCGTCGAAGGTAAACGTCTGTTCAAAATCTTTAAACATATTTTGATTGTACTCTACACCAGCTTTTGCTAAACTTCAACCATTCCTATGACCACTGAACATGAAGTAGCCATCCTCGACTTTGGCTCTCAATACACCCATCTCATCGCTCGCCGTGTGCGAGAACTTGGCGTGCACTCGTGCATTTATCCAACCGATGTCCCAATGAAGCTCCTCAAAAATGCTAGTGCAATCATTCTCTCCGGCGGCCCAAGAAGTGTCGTGAATCAACCGATGCTCCCGTATGATCCAAATCTTTTTTCTCTTCCCGTCCCAATACTCGGCCTTTGCTATGGCCACCAGCTCATGGCAAAGCATTTTGGCGGCCGAGTATCGTCAGGTGTCGCCCGTGAATATGGATTAGCAACAATTCAACCGACAGCCGACAGCCGACAGCCGACAGCATTGTTTCGCGGCGTGAATCGCGAAACAATCGTCTGGATGAGTCATGGCGACCATGTCGAAAAACTCCCGCCGGGATTTTTTCAAATCGCAACGACCGGAAATAAAAGCATCGCCGCCATGGCAGATGAAAAGAATGAGCGGTACGGATTTCAATTTCATCCGGAGGTGGTCCATACCACCGAAGGCAGAACCATGCTCAAAAACTTTCTTTTTGGCATCGCACACCTTAAAAAAACTTGGACGACAAAACAACAACTTCACGAAATTGAAGCCTCCATTCGCTCCGAAGCGAAGGGTAAAAATGTATTTCTTCTTGTCTCTGGCGGTGTGGATTCTACTGTCTGCTTCGCACTTTTGGAAAAAATTCTTGGAAAACAACGTGTCTACGGGCTCCTCGTCGACACCGGTTTCATGCGCCAAGACGAAACCAGAAAAATTCGAATCGCGCTCGCCAAAGCCGGCTTTCCAAACCTGCACATCTACGATGCCGAAGTAGAATTTCTTTCAGCCATCCATGGCGTGACTGACCCGGAGAAAAAAAGAAAGATCATCGGCAATCTATTTTGGATATCGCTGATCGAGTCATGAAGGCCGAAAAGATTAGCGGCAAACACTGGCTTTTGGGTCAAGGCACGATTTACCCGGACACTATTGAATCCGGCGGCACGAAGCATGCGGATGTCATAAAAACCCACCACAACCGCGTGCCACGGGTACAGCAACTTATTGCGCAAGGACGAGTTATTGAACCAATCAAAAATCTCTACAAAGACGAAGTGCGCGCCATCGGCACACTCCTCAAACTCCCAAAAAACCTCATCGAACGCCACCCCTTCCCCGGCCCCGGCCTAGCGATCCGCGTCCTCGCGTCACAAGGCGCTAAAGAAAAAACTAAACCCTATACCCTAAACGCTATACGCTATTTTCAACTTCCGATTCAATCCGTCGGCGTACAAGGCGACGAACGATCATATGCGCATCCTGCGCTTATTATAGAAAAAATGTCTTGGAAAAAACTCCGAACGTTGGCGCCAGCTATCACCAACAAACGCAAGGATGTGAACCGCGTGTTGTATCTGATTTCCGGTAAACCAAACGATATCGCACGCGCGACAGTGCAAAAAAAAGATGTGAGTAAAGAACGGCTTGATCTTCTCCGAATTATAGACGACATCGTACAAAAAGAAATTCACAGCTTGAAACATATTTGGCAATTCCCCGCTGTTCTTATACCGTTCGGCCACAAGTACGGTGAATCTATTGTGCTTCGCCCGGTGGAATCCGAAGAAGCCATGACCGTATCGTGGGCGAAAATTCCCCCTCCAATATTGAAAAAAATCATAAAAAAAATAACGGCTTTGGATGCCGTGGATTTTATTTTCTTCGACGTTACGAATAAACCGCCGGGGACGATTGAGTGGGAGTAGAACCTATCTCAAAAATAATTTTGAGCCAGTTTCAAGACGGTTTTGAGCGAAAAAGGGCAACGGACGGGCAGGGTAAAGCCAGCCGCCTATCCGTTGCGTCAATCGTTCATCGCGCCATTCCTAGACGGCGCGGCGCTCCTGCCACTCGATGCGGGCTCGGTTGTAGTCCCCGGCATCGTAAATGTCTTCCTGCCGGGCACCCGGCAGTTTCACGAGAACGCGATTGTCCTCGAAGATCTTGGTGCCCAAGCTCTTGGCACGACTGAGGATCGTCCTGAACTCGGGCAGAGAATCGCCGCGACCACGGGGAATGATCCTGAGCGCCATCTCGTACTTGAATTGCCCTTTCTGGGCAGGAACTACTTGAATTTTCATTTTTCAACTACTCCGCAAGAGCGCTTCCTCTATCCGGTGTACTTCACCAGACGCTCGGAAAGCGCACCAAAGCGAAACCAGTATATCCTCCCACACCCAGTTTGTCAAACACCCACATCTGTGATCTACTAGAACAAAAGGAGAACAAGGATGCTTCTTGAAAGATTTTTTGCAGCAGTAAGGGACTACCACCAAGCGCGTGAGGTGGAATCAAACACCCTCGATAGGTACCTGAACGTAGCGCGAGAGAGGGATGGCCAATCTTTTCACCCGTCTTGGTGGCAGGATAAAGATAGAAGTGGTATTTGGTATCCGGTTATGGTGCCAATCAACCCCGACCCTTCAAACCCATTCAAAGCGTTGTTCCGACACACGTCAGACGACGCCCATGCCGAACACCCGCCAGCCGACGCAAGGCCAGCTCTTGAGGCAATCAAAAACCGCGAAAACTGGCCTTGGAGGAACGCCGATCCAGATAGTAGAGGGTGCGAGGATACGTTGAAAGCATGGGAAACCATGCGTCAGCTCCTTGAACGCAGTATCAGGTTTGCCAATTATATCCTTGAACACGAACAAGAGGTTCGGGTATGGGTAGGCAAACAAAGGTACGGAGATAGCGCGTACCATCTCTGGGTGGAATTCCTGCGTGAATTTAAAATTCGCACGGGGATGGAAACCGAGGATTCTTTATACAAAACGGGTGAACTGAAGCCCGCGCTGGAGGCAGTCCTTCAGTCAAGCAACAACTAGATTCATTCACGATGCCGAGGCAAGCCCGCCTCGGCCAAATTTTTTATGCTATAAATCCACCGGCTTGAATCTGCCAGAGTTTTTTGTAGATGCCAATTTCTTTTT
>JAHFIC010000031.1 GCA_023246555.1 Candidatus Magasanikiibacteriota bacterium | reverse complement strand
TCATGCAATCCTCGCCCAGCGTCCAAACGTTGAAAGCAAATTTGATTTCAAAAGCGGATTTCAGCGCCTGGTTCGCTTTTTTGACATCGTCATCAGTAAATCCTTTTTCCTGAAGCGTTTTCGCATTGATGAAAGGCGCATTCGTAATGTCCGCAGTCCCGCGCATATATTTTAGGATGTTACTGACCTCGACTTCGGTGTACCCAAGATTAACCAAAGCCGCCGGCACCGCTTCATTCACGATTTTGAAATAACCCCCGCCAGCCAGCTTCTTGAATTTGACCAAGGCAAAATCCGGTTCAACGCCAGTCGTTGCGCAATCCATCAACAGTCCAATGGTGCCTGTCGGCGCAAGCAAGGTTGTCTGCGCATTTCTATATCCGTACCGCTCGCCCATAGCGACGGCATCGTTCCAACTCTCCCGCGTTGCCGCGAGCAGATACGCCGGCGCATATTTCGGATCAATCCCCACCGGAAAAACCGTCAGCTTTTCATATTCCCCTTGCGTCGTATTGAATGCCGCGCGGCGGTGATTCCGCATGACGCGAAGCATGTCTTTCTTATTTAATTCATATCGAGAGAACGAACCCAAAAACCTGGCCATCTCTGCACTGGCTTTATAGCTCTCTGCCGTCATGAGCGCCGTCACAGCACCGGTAAACGCGTAGGCTTCTTCAGACTCGTACGGAATGCCCGATGTCATAAGCACTGACCCGATATTGGCATAGCCCAAGCCCAAGGTGCGGAATTCATAACTCATTTGGGCAATCTCTTTGCTTGGAAATTGGGCCATGAGCACGCTGATTTCGAGCACAATCGTCCACAGACGCACGCCGTGACGAAAATCATCGACGAGAAATTCCTGTCGTTCAATATCAAAAAAATGCGCTAGGTTAAGTGATGCCAGGTTGCAGGCGGTATTATCCAAAAACATGTATTCACTGCACGGATTTGACGCATTGATGCGGCCGGACTCTGGACAGGTGTGCCACTCATTGATCGTACCGTCGTACTGAACGCCGGGATCAGCGCATGCCCATGCGGCATAGGCAATTTGATTCCACAAATCCCGCGCTTTGAGCGTTTTAGAGACCGTACTATCAGTACGCCAAGTGAGGTTCCACGACCCATCGCGCAGGATGGTATCCATGAACTTATGCGACACCCGAACAGAATTGTTTGAATTCTGTCCTGACACTGTTTGATACGCTTCGCCTTCATAGTCGGACGGGTACCCCGCGGCCATAAGCGCAGCGACTTTTTTCTCTTCTTCCACTTTCCAATTGATGAATTTCTCAATGTCAGGGTGATCCATATCCAAAATCACCATCTTTGCCGCCCGACGCGTTGTTCCACCTGATTTGATAGCCCCGGCCGCGCGATCTCCGATTTTGAGCCAGCTCATGAGTCCGCTCGATTTGCCGCCGCCCGATAGTGATTCGCCGCTTCCTCGAAGTGTTGAAAAATTTGTTCCTGTGCCGGAACCATACTTAAAAAGCCGCGCTTCCCGAACCCACAAATCCATAATGCCGCCTTCATTCACGAGATCATCTTTAATTGATTGGATGAAGCATGCATGCGGTTGCGGGTGGCTGTATGAATCAGCGGCTTTGGTCATGGCGCCAGTATCTGGATCAACATAATAATGACCTTGCGCGGTTCCGGTAATTCCGTACGCCCAATGAAGCCCAGTGTTAAACCATTGCGGGCTGTTTGGCGCCGCCATCTGACGAAGGAGCATGATGACGAGTTCATCATAAAACACCTGAGCGTCATTTTGCGAAGCAAAATACCCGTATTTTTCCCCCCAATAGCGCCAGGTGCCGACGAGCCGATGAATCGTCTGCTTCGCGCTGGTTTCAGATCCAAGCATGGGTGATCCGTCCGCGTTAAGCTTCAGAGTTCCATCGGCATGGTACTGTTGAACACCGGTTTTTCTGAAATATTTTTGCGCGATAATATCCGTGGCAACTTGGCTCCACGACTTTGGAATCTCAAGGTCCTTCATTTCAAAGACTACCGTGCCATCTGGCTCGCGAATCACCGACGTCCTTTTTTCATACTCCACCATGTCAAAAGGGTTCACCCCTTCGCGACTAAACCGGCGCTCAATGCGAAGCCCCTGCTCGTTATACGTGAACAATTCTTGGGCATGCTCTTGACCAACGACACTCCGTCGAAAGGCCGCGTTTGTTGGACCCATAGAAAAAAATTAGGTTGAAAAAACGCCTCCTGCCGGGCGTCTTCCGTTTTCGCCATAAACATCTACCTGTAGTGGTTAAAAAAATTTTATACCACTATATATAGTGTTCTCGACAGAGGTAGGCCCATTATACCACCCGAAAAATCACGGCGCAAAAAAACATTTTTTTACGCCATTTTGCTCTCAACTCAGCCACAGATTCATGAGGATATTTTTAAAGAAAAAAAGTTATCCACATTTTTTCTGACACACCGCAAAAATACACTGCCCCGAGCGCTGCTTTCTTGTGTTTTTCGAATCCCCACCATACAATACCCCTACCCCTATGACCCTCGTCCATGAAGAACAAAACAAAAAAAACGATCGGATCATAACGCCTAAAACGACGGTAGACGAAGTCGCTAATGATGCCACCCTCCGGCCCAAACATCTTCATGAATTTGTGGGCCAAGAACACATCAAAGAACCGCTCTCGATCTCCATGCACGCGGCAAAACAACGATCTGAACCTCTTGAGCACGTGCTATTGTACGGAAATCCCGGTCTTGGAAAAACAACGCTCGCGCACATCATTGCGCAAGAGATGGCTGCCGGCATAAAAATCACTGCCGGCCCGGCATTGGAGCGCGTAGGAGATTTAGCGGCCATACTTTCGAATCTGACTTCTGGCGATGTGCTTTTTATTGATGAAATCCACCGCATGAATAAAACCATTGAGGAAGTGCTGTATAGTGCAATGGAGGATTTCGCACTCGATATCATTGTGGGCAAAGGACCGGCGGCGAGGACACTCCGTATGCCGATTGAAAAATTTACGCTGATCGGCGCGACCACAAAAATGAATCTTCTGTCTGGACCGCTTCGTGATCGCTTCGGACATGTGTATCACTTGAATTTTTATGAACCAAAAGACATTGAGCGGATTGTGCTCCGAAGCGCTGAGTTGTTGTCTGTCGGCATGGAAAACAATGCGCACGCGATCATTGCCGGACGATCAAGACGTACGCCACGTGTCGCAAACCGCCTTTTGAAACGTGTACGCGATTACGCCCAAGTAAAGCACGGTGGTATAATAACGAAAACGATTGCGGCTCAAGCGCTCAAACTCCTCAACATTGATGACCGTGGGCTCGACGAGGTCGATAGAAAAATTCTGCACACGATTATGACTACCTTCAATGGCGGACCGGTTGGTGTTGAAACGCTCGCCGCGGCAGTTGCGGAAGACGTGGATACGATTGAAATGATTTACGAACCATACCTGCTTCAAATTGGGATGATAGAACGCACGCCCCGAGGCCGCAAAACCACCCTCGATGCGCATCGGCACCTAAACACTCCTCTTGTATGACCATTACACTTTCCGCTGTCCTCCTCCTCTACGGAAGTTTGGTTGCTTTCATTTTGCTTCTTCTTCTCATCAACATCTATCATCTCTCGCGCAATGCATCGCTAACACTCGTCAGCTTCTCCATGACAGTAGCCGTCTTCTCGCTCATTGCAATCACGCTGTTTGCGACACATTGGCTTCTCCAGAATACCGACTGGCAAACCCCGCTTTTTTCAACGCCAGGCGACATCTCATTTCCATGGAATCGAGACTCATTCTAATCGACTATGCGCCTTGCCACGCTCATTCACCAAAAATCCTACGAACACATTGTGTATGTGCTTCGCCGTCACCCGATCACATTTATTCCCCGCATTGCATTCCTTTCTGTTTTGGTTGGTCTCCCGGCGATCCTCACCATGATCGCCAAAAATTTGTTCCCCGATCTCTTTGTTCATCCGATATTTTTCCCCATCATTGTACTCCTTGGAAGTATCTATATTCTCTTTACACTCCTGCTTTTTTATACAGAATTCACTGACTACTATTTGGATCTTTGGATCATCACCAACGACCGAATCCTCGACATGGAGCAAATGGGGTTATTTGCAAAAACAGTATCGGAAATTGATTTATTCCGCATTCAAGATGTTACGACGGATGTTCACGGTGTTTTTGCAACCTTTTTCGATTACGGCACCGTCACGATTACAACCGCATCCAATAATGCCAATCTGGCATTCCGCAACATTCCGCATCCAGACAAGATTCGAAACGAACTTATCCGCCTGTCGCATGAAGACAGAAAATATCATCAAGCGCAATTAGACGCATAGTAGAAAAAAATAAAAACGTCCGGCTACTGTAGGTAGCGGACGCTCCTCCATGGAGACTGGTTTCATATCGTATCGCGGCCGTCACGATCACGCACCCGTTTCACGCATTGGTACCGCAGGGGAAAACGAGTCTTCATGTAATACATGGTGACGGCAAACGCGCGCCGCTCTGCTCGACTCCAAACCTCGAACTGCTCGTCCCACCATACAGAGCGCTCCCTGCAATCAGATGAGAGTCCGAATGTCGCGACAATAACCACCCGCCACCAAAATGCGCGCTGATGCACATCATCGATGGCGGAAAGAAGCTGGCTCGCGGCCATCATCTGAAGGGCGTGTCCATCGCCATACAACAGCGCATTTTTCACATAGAGAAGAATCCGCAGATCGTTCCCCGTTGTCGTCGCGAATGCCCCAAATTCCACGCGAGCAATGATGTCTTCCGCGACAGACTCGGTCAAGGTTGACGTTCCGGTCGTCGACATGCGCGCGAGCTCTCGGAGGAAATCATCGACATCGTCCGTTTCAGCGCGGAATACCACGCCCGCCGTAGACGTCGTTGGCTTCTCGGGCGCTCGCTCCTGGGCTTTTGGGAAAATCGGCATGCGATATGCGACTTCGGCTGCTTTGCGCAACTTTGCGTGTCCGCACCCGATTCCTATCGTAGAGAGCGCAGCCAGGATAAGTAACTGTTTCATTTGTCCACCTCCCGCTCTTTGTACTTCATCACTCGATCCGGATCGCGCCCCAAAAGATAATACACTGCCGCAAACATCAAATTGCGGACGACCGGAGGCTTATCGACCAAAAACTCCCCGAGAGATTGCACGCGGCTTTCTCGATCAGGAAATTTAGAAAATACAGTCGCCACGAACACCGTTGCTGTCCAAAATCCTTCATGCCATCGGCTCACCAAATCGACTTCTCCACGAGTCTCTTCCACAAAACCAAAAATCTCTTTCGGATCCCCGCGGTCAATCATCGCGATGATCTTATCCACCTGTGCCCGATCATGCTGAACCGAGGCTAGATCTTCTGCGCTGGTTGACGAAGAGACAACCGGCCCCTCTGCCCAAGCTACGAATGCGCGTATATCCGCTTCCTCCGCCAGTTTGGACGTCATGTCCACTGGAGGAACGCCCGAGATCTGAGTCGCCGCTGTATGGTCTTCCGAGACAACCACCGGCGGATGCTGAAGAGAAGCTGTTGCACACGCAATAACCGAGAAAGAAAGAGCCAAACAACCAACCACGTTTTTCATGATGCACCTCTCTCTCCACGATACCACTATCCGAAGGTAAAGGTAAACGCCTCAAGCCCGGGGTCTTCAATAATAAATTCCAAGGTGTGTTCGCTGTATTCCGTATCACCAACAATGTGATACAGACGATCGTCATTGACGTGAACCGTGCTCACCTCATCCTTTGTTACCACGTCTCCACCTGCGTCTCCGTGTAAAGGCAAGCCATCACGAAGCACTCGCATCGTCACACCATTCTCGTGGTTAGCTACCATATATACATTCTTTGCATTGTAGCGAAAAATAATCTTTGCGCCAGAACTCGTATTCTTCGCGAACTGTTCTTGAATGTCCCACTCTCCGTCAAAATACACCACATTTGGCGCAATCTCTTTCGGGAGTTCAAATTTTCGTATACCGCGAGCACCCGGTGTCCCATTCCCCAAAGAGTTATTCCGCCACGCGCCAAAATACGTTTCCGGTGAGACCGCCTGTGTTGGATCAACGGTCACTGCTCGCTCTGGCGTGGCAATATCTTCTGCAATCCCGTTTTTCAGGTGAAGACGCTCCGTCCGCTCGTGGAGCAATTCTTGAATTTTCCGTTCGGTTTCTTCATACCCGCCTTCGCCGATGTGGTCATATACCACATAGCCATCAATATCAATCAAATATTTCCTTGGCCAATACCGATTGCCATAAGCCGTCCACGTCGAATAATCATTATCAAGAACAACCGGATAGGTAATACCGAATTTCTGTACCGCCTCGAGCACATTATCGTATTTCTTCTCAAACTCAAACTCTGGCGTATGGAGCCCGATAATCACGAGACCTTTATCCGCGTATTTTTCTTGCCACGCGTTCAAATACGGCAATGTCCGCTGGCAATTGATACAGCTGTACGTCCAAATATCAAGGAGAACCACTTTTTTACCCACAAACTCTCCAATCGTGATATTGTTGGTATTAATAAAACCATCCGGGGTTGAAATCTCTTTTGCTGGTTCAAAGTGATCAGCTTTTTCTTCAACCGTTCGAGCTGTGACGCTCGCTGTTGGAAGCGTGCTCGGTTCAGCGGGCTTTAACTTTTTCCCCTCAAGGTACATGATTGCCCCGATAATCAAGAGGATGACACCTAAAAGCGGTAGTGTTTTGGTCACAGGAGCCAGGTATTTAAAAATTCAAAATTCGCAATGAGATTAAGGTTGGAAGTAAAGATAAGGACACCGAGGCCGATGAGCAAAATACCAAAAACAACATTAACGTAGCGAAACGCTCTCGCGTATCGCTGAATCATTGCACTCGCCTGACCGGCAAAAAGACCGACAACCAAAAATGGAATTCCCAACCCGATCGCATATGCAAACAGCAAAGAAAAGGCGGAGCCGGGCTGAGTTGCCGCCAGAGCCAGGATACTTCCCAAGACTGCCCCAACGCATGGCGTCCAGCCGGCGGCGAAAGCCGCGCCAAACACAAATGACGTCAGATATTTGGAGTGAAACTGTTTTTTTACCGTGAGTTTATGTTCACGATCAAGAAATGAAATTTTTATGAGCCCGGTGAGGTACAAGCCGAAGAGAATAATAATCGCGCCACCCACGCGCCCAAGCCAGACTTGCACGTCGTACGCGACTGCTTCAAGGACCGTGTTGAGGAGCACCCCGAGCGCCGCGAATACCGATGAAAAACCAAGAACAAAAAAAATACTATTAATAAACACCTCTTTCCGATGCGTGCCAGCTTCGGACACGGACGTTCCCGCAAGATACGCTAAAAATCCAGGAATCAGGGGGAGAACACACGGCGCCAAAAATGATATGATTCCGGCAACAAGGGCGAAGACGAGAGACGTTTGTTCCATATATATAAATGAGCTTATTAGCTTTTTAGCTTATTAATTTCCTCAATGTACCGCTCTTTATCCCAGCTATCTGGCGCCTTAAGCACGCGTTCACCGTTTTTAATGAAAACTTTCGTGTGCTGGTAGGCAACACCATATTCCCGTGCCAGCGCTTCTTCGTCGGCTGATGTTTCGTTGTCATTAAAATTCACGCGAAAGCCAACTACGCTATTGTCTGACAATTCAACAAATGCCTCCTGCATCTTGGGAAACTCTGCCCGACACAGTGGGCACCAATTCGCGTAAAAATACAACACGACCAATTTGTTCGATGCGAGCGCTGCGTCAAAATCGGCTTTGGTGTACTCGATAATTTCGCTCTTTTCCTTCATCATCGCTCCATTATCCTCCTTCTTTTCCATCACTCCCGCGTCCTTCTTCTCCACAGCATCAGTCGTGACATCATCCGGCAGATCAATTTCTGTAATTGTCGGGCACCCCTGTCCGGCTAAAAGAATAAACCCGCATACGGCCATGGCCAGCCGCCAATTTGAATATTTCATAAAGTCTCGATATGCTATGGATAAGTTTTTTGACTATACCACACTATGATGTCCAACGCTATTCGCGATTTTGCCAAGCAGTTTGCCTATCTACCCCGCGTTGAAAACGCAAAAAAACTTAAACAAAGATACAAAAATGTCATCATCACCGGCATGGGTGGCTCTCGCCTACCAGCGCTCATCCTTTCTGCATGGAAGCCGGAGTTATCGCTCACGATTTGGAATGACTATGGCCTGCCGCACATTCCAGAGCCTGAACGCAAGAAAACGCTTGTCATTGTGAGTTCCTATTCCGGCAACACGGAAGAAGCTCTTGATGGGCTAGCGCTAGCCCTGAAAAAAAAATTACCAACTGCGGCAATCGCTGTCGGCGGAAAACTTCTGGAAACGGCCAAAAAAAGAAAACTCCCATATGTTGAGTTGCCAAATACCGGCATTCAACCGCGTTCGGCTCTTGGATTGAGTCTTCGCGCACTGCTCGCGCTCATCGGTGACACCGTCGGCCTTAAAGAAACCACAAAACTTGCACAGGTGCTTCGACCAGATGGACTTGAATCCAAAGGAAAAGCACTGGCAGAAACGCTCAAAGACCGCGTGCCCGTTATCTATGCCTCGCGCGCCAACCTGGCGATTGCCTATAACTGGAAAATAAAACTCAATGAAACCGGAAAAATCCCAGCATTTTATAATGTATTTCCGGAACTCAACCACAATGAAATGAATGGATTTGATGTGCAACCATCCTCAAGACATCTCTCAGATCGATTTTCTTTCATTCTTCTTCAAGACAAAAAAGATCATCAGCAAATTCAAAAACGCATGTTGGTTGTAAAAAAATTGTACGAAAATCGAGGTCTTCCAGTTACGATCCAGCCGCTCGAAGGCAAAACATTCCTCGAAAAAACCTTCAACTCGCTTCTTCTGGCCGACTGGACAGCAGTCGCTCTGGCAGATCTGTATGGTCTTGAATCCGAGCAGGTGCCGATGGTGGAAGAATTTAAAACGCTGATTTAACAAAAAACCCACCTCATCGGTGGGTTTTTTGTCCGCATCAGCACAGCCTCCGCCGCTCGCATCTATCCGCGAAAGACAAGCCCAGAGGAGAGAGTATTCTAGACTCACTCTCTTGGGTCAATGAGAGAGTTGTGGCTGTGCTGGTGTGGAATGGCCGGGGAATCTGTGCAAGACTCGACCCGGCCTGGTTCCGATATGCAATTGAACGACGTGCTAAGCCACTAATATGAGTAGCTCAACACAAAACCTCGAACAAAAAAGAACTTTTGTGCATTTCGTGTCGCCCCTACGTTCCTGCACTGGATTGCGTAGTGGACCAAGCTCGTTTTTTTATTTCTTTAGGCCTGCCTTGAGCAGATCCCCACCTCTAGGCACAGTGGTCAAGCAACCACGTCCCAGCTTTTTCACTTATCCATTTTCCTTTTCTTTCTTCCTTGTCTACCGCGTGTAGACGAGGTACCCCGGCTTGACGCCGGGTTCGAGCCAGTCATCGACCGGCGTCTTCTTCGGGGCTTCTGCCCCGAAGACCTCGCGTTCCTCCCACCAGCCCCACCCCCGGGCCGCGTGGGCGATGAACGCCCAATTTTCTACCCGCCCGTCGGCCACGTGCCGACGGTACCTCTCCGTGGAGTGATAGGACCACTCCACAGAAGATCCCGCCGCCTGGGGCGGCCGGATGGAGACCCGCTGCCGGGCGTTACCGTTACCTTTTTGGCTCTTTTTCACCAACAATCACCGGCCACTGGGCCGTTTTTTTGATGCTCATTTCGAGTGAACATTTGCCGTTCAAATGTTTGAACTTTGGTCCGCAAT
>JAHFIC010000030.1 GCA_023246555.1 Candidatus Magasanikiibacteriota bacterium | reverse complement strand
TGTATTGATATATCAAGATTATTTCAGAAGTTTGTTGATATTTGGTATAAAAATATTTCATATAACGTTTCGGGGTATCCGAAGTTGCATTAGCAATTTGGGAGAGCATTTTTCGGAGAAAAGTGCGAACCGGATATGCCGTGTTATGTGATGTATTTTTATTATTGAATAACTGTGAGTTTATTGATTTGTATTGATATATCAAGATTATTTCAGAAGTTTGTTGATATTTGGTATAAAAATATTTCATATAACTAGAGGATATACGAACTGTTCTTCTTTAAACAACCAAAACTTGTATGTTATGCAAAGTCATGATACCATCTTGACGTTATGCCGAACTTACTTGAAATTGTAACAAAAGAGATGGAATTGCGCAATTATAGCCGGAGGACGATTTCGGCATATTCACGCGTATATACGGAATTATACAAAATAGTCGACCGACCATTGCGTGATCTATCGGAGGAAGAGATAAAAAATTACCTTCATCAAAAACTCCAGACCGGACTCGCGAGCCAGAGCATCGCGCTCGCGGCCAATGCCTTGAATTTTTTGTATACGCAAATTTATCATCGAGCTCATTACCAAAAATTACGCCACCCAAAAAAGACCAACATCCTACCCGTGGTTCTGACCAAAAAAGAAATCGAGCACATCATCACGCAGACGAACAATCAGAAACACCGCACGATGTTGGCGCTGGCCTACGCCGCCGGACTCCGTGTGAGCGAAGTGGTGGCGCTGCGCGTTGGTAATATTGAACCAGAAGAGCTCACAGTGACTATTCGTCAAGGCAAGGGGAAAAAAGATCGAATCTCTGTGCTCTCTCCCCGACTACTTGGTGATTTGCGCGCTCTCACCGCTGGCAAAGACGGTGCACGTTATGTCTTTGAAAGCGAACGCGGCGGGGCGCTCACGACCACTTCTGCCCAACAGGTGTTTCACCACTGCCTCAAAAAATCTGGCATCAAAAAATCAGCCACTTTTCACTCCCTCCGTCACTCCTTCGCCACGCATCTTTTGGAAAACGGCGTTGACGTGCGATATGTCCAGGAACTCCTTGGACATGCGAATATCCGCACGACGCAAATTTATACCAAAGTCACGAATCCGGCGCTCAAAAATATCAAAAGTCCGTTATGAAATTTTACTTTGGCACGCAATCAAAAACATAGGGAGGACAAGACAAACTGTATGGGGGACAATCGTAAGTTCGTTTGTCCGCAACAGAACAGCTGGCGTCAAGACACCGTTGCTCAAGTCGAGATCCTACCCCTCCTGATCCTGAAAATTGTTTGCAATAATATCTCGGCAAAATCCGATCAATGACTGGGTGATGAAAATTGGTAGAGACGATAATGGCATACGCTGCGACAACAGCGATAAGCATATATAAAACGACTCGAAACTTCATAGCCATATTCCAGTGTGAAACAAATTGATAAAAATAAAATTATTATCCAGACCATCATCTCGGCTCGACCAAAAACGAAAGCCGAATTTGATAGTGAGCGTACTTATGTATGCAGTCAACTTGGCATACAACAACCACCCAACCGAGAATTGTTAGAAGTATATCACGAATTGACGCAAGAAAAAAAAATTGAGCCGGATAAACTGATCGAGGAACTGCTCCGCAAAGCTGATGTTCGATCCCTCTCCGGCATCGCGGTCGTGACCTCGCTCGTCAAACCCTACATGTGTCCGGGGAAATGCGTGTATTGCCCAACAGAAGTACGTATGCCAAAAAGCTATATCGCCACCGAGCCCGCGGCGGCCCGCGCGCTCCGACTTGATTTTAGTCCTTACGAACAAATGGCGCGGCGGATTGAAATGCTCAGAGGCAATGGACATCCAACCGACAAAATCGAATACATCATCAAAGGCGGCACCTGGAATGCCTACCCACTCCCCTATCAGTATTGGTTTATTTTGGATTCTTTTCACGCCTGCAATGGCGATGCACCAACGACGTTCACCGAAAATTCACCGCTCGAAGAACTCCAAACGGCACTGGAAGTTGCGCAGACGAAAAATGAAACCGCTCCGCACCGTATTATCGGCCTCACACTTGAAACCCGTCCGGACGCCATAGCACCGAAAACCGTTCTGCATATGCGGCGGCAAGGATGCACACGGATAGAATTAGGACTCCAGGCGCCGGACGATGCGATTTTAAAACTCATTGTGCGTGGCCATACGGTCCAGCAATTCCGTGATGCAATGAAACTGTTGCGCGAAGCGGGATTCAAAGTGGACTTGCACTTTATGCCAGATCTCCCTGGGACGACACCGGAGCACGATGTAGAAATGTACAAAAGTTTATTTTCTGATCCCGGACTCAAACCCGACATGGTAAAAATTTATCCGAATACGGTCATCAAAACCGCGGAATTATATCAATGGTATTTGGACGGACGCTACAAACCCTACGGCGAAGAAGGCCTGTTCAAAGCGCTTCTCGAAATGAAACTCGCGACCCCGCGCTACTGCCGCATCTCACGTCTTATCCGCGATATTCCGGAAACGGAAATTGAAGCGGGAAACAAAATTACGAATTTGCGTGAAGCACTGACAAAGGAATTGAAAAATCGAGGGCAGAAGTGCCTGTGTTTACGCTGTAGAGAAATTGGACGGCAGAAAAATGGCCTTCAGCTATCGGCCGCTAGCTACCAACCAAAATTATTTATTGAGAACTACGACACCACCGGCGGGACAGAATATTTTTTAAGCATTGAAGACCCCGATCGCATTGCGGTCTATGGTTTCCTGCGCCTCCGAATACCCACCGAAAAAGCAAACGAAAAACTAGTGGAACTCCTCCCAGATATCCGCGACACCGCGTTCATCCGGGAACTGCATGTCTACGGCCAACTGGTTGGCATTGGCAAACACGAAGAAGAAGCCAGCCAGCACAAAGGGCTAGGGCGGCAACTCGTGGATGCGGCGGAAGGCATTACCCGAGAAAATGGCTTCTCAAAACTCGCAGTCATCTCGGGCGTTGGCGTTCGCGAGTACTACAAAAAACTTGGATTTTCCCTCGCTCACACCTACATGATAAAAAACTTGTAGCCGCATACGAGACCTGCTACACTACCCGTACTTTCATCTTCATTCCCCTATGATCTAACGGCACTTTTTCTTATTTCACCCACGTAATTTTTTTGATTATGAATAAGAAAAAACTGGCTGATTTTGATCCCGAAATCCAAGCAGCAATCCGCCACGAAATTATTCGCCAAGAATCCGGCCTCGAAATGATTCCGTCGGAAAATTTCGTTTCCTTGGCGGTTCTTGAAGCGCTCGGCTCTGTGCTGACAAACAAATACTCCGAAGGGTATCCGGGGAAGCGCTATTATGGCGGCTGTGAGAACGTGGACGTCGTGGAGACGCTTGCGATTGACCGTGCAAAGCAACTCTTCGGTGCGGAACACGTAAATGTCCAACCGCTCTCGGGCGCACCGGCAAATATCGCCGTCTATTTTGGTCTGCTTGAACCCGGCGACACGATTCTCGGGATGGATCTGTCGCATGGCGGGCACCTGACCCATGGCCACCCCGTCACCTACATGGCCAAAGTATTCAATTTTATCCGCTACAAAACCGACGTGGCCGGCAACATTGACTACGACAATCTCCGACAGATGGCATTGGAGCACAAACCAAAAATGATTCTCATGGGGTACAGCGCGTATTCGCGCGAGATTGATTATGTGCGCGTCAAGCAAATCGCGGACGAAGTGAACGCCTTAACCATGATGGACATGGCGCATATCGCCGGGCTCATTGCCGGCGGGCAAATGAATAATCCAGTACCGATATTCGATGTGGTAACAACGACGACGCACAAGACGTTGCGTGGCCCGCGCGGCGGCATGATCTTGTGTAAACAAAAATTTGCGAAACAGATTGATAAGGCGGTGTTTCCCGGCCTCCAGGGTGGACCGCATGAAAACAACATCGCCGCAAAAGCCATTGCCTTCAAAGAAGCGTTGGAACCGGAATTTAAAGAATACGCAAAACAAATTAAATTGAATGCAAAAGTGCTCGAGAAAAAATTTAAAGCATACGACTATCGGATCATGTTTGGCGGCACGGACAACCATTTGCTCCTCGTTGATGTAACGCCAAAAGGCGTTTCGGGCAAAGAAGCGCAGATTGCTTTGGACAAAGCCGGTATTACCGTCAACAAAAATATGATCCCCGATGATCCCCGCTCCCCGATGGATCCGTCCGGCATCCGACTTGGCACACCAGCACTTACAACACGCGGGATGAAAGAAGCCGAGATGGAGATGATTGGTGAGTTCATGGATACAGTGATCCGCAATCACGACAATGATGCCGTCCTCGCCGATGTCCGCATGCAGGTATCCGAGCTCACGAAAAAATTTCCGCTGTACCCGGAGTTGGTTTAGTATGGAAAAGGTCGTACGTTCAGAAAAAGAAATGAACCGTATCGGGAAAAATATTGCGGCAAATTTGAAGGGTGGCGATATTGTCGCGCTTCACGGTGATTTAGGTGCTGGAAAAACGACGCTCACGAAGGGTATTGCCGCGGGATTGGGTGTGATGCAGGATATCACCAGCCCCACTTTTACACTACTCAATGTCTACCAGGGCGGCAAGTATCAGGTGGTGCATATTGATACCTATCGTCTCAAGGATGAAAAAGAACTGACTGCCATTGGCGCTGAAGATTTTATCGGCGCCGCGGACACGGTTTGCATCATTGAGTGGCCCGAAAAAATTTCCACGCTTTTGGCAGGTCATGATAGTATAGACGTGGCACTTGATCATGTATCCGAACATGAGCGCCGCATTCGTTATGAATATTCTCCGCAAACTTCTTGAATCTTACACAACGATTCTCGTCATCTCCCTTTTTATCGGGCTCACACTCCCCGAAACCGGCGGCATTTTCACGCCGTACACCACACCGTTCCTCCAGTTAATTTTCTTTCTCTCCTCGCTCAAACTGAATATCCGCGATGTAAAAAATGAAACAAAAAATCTCCGATCTGTACTCCTCGTCAACCTGTACATGCTTATTCTTTTTCCTATCGCCGTCTATTTCCTCGCAAAAATCCTTGTTCCGAGCTACGCCATGCCACTTCTTATTCTTGCCACAATGCCCGCCGGCATGACCTCGGTCCTTTTCACGGAACTTATCGGTGGATCGGTCGGTTTGGCGCTGGTGCTCACCACCACGACATCTCTCTTGGCGCCGTTCACTGTTCCCGTCATGATTCGACTCCTCGCGGGGGCGTCCGTCGCAGTCCCGACCGCGCAGATGTTTCTTTCACTCCTTATGGTTATCATCGTCCCGTTTGCGCTCGCGCAAATCGCCCGTCGCCTGTTTCATGAAAAAATCAAAGCGTCCTTTTGGACGTTCAAACCGATCTCCATCGCTCTCCTAGGCTGTCTTATTATGGGCGTTGTCGCGCGTGAAGCTCCGCGCATGACACAAAACCTTGCGGTATTTCTCCCTGCGCTTGCGATTCTCTTTGTCTTTTTCACATTGCTTCATCTCGCAGGATACTTTGGCATCCCGCACTTGGCAAAAAAAGACCGTCTTGCAACGACCGTATGCCTCACCTATATGAATTTTACGTTGGCGATTTATCTTGCTGGAAAATTTTTTCCTGATCCGAAAATTCTTATTCCTGTTATCTTGTCCGTATTCCCTTGGAGTATAGGGATGATTCCATTTAAGGCAATCGTACAAAATTTCAAATCTACCCACTAAAATGATCTCTATGACAAAGCAATCTGGCAAGAAAGCACGCCATCACATTTCCAATCCTACAGCACGCATGGTGCATAGCGTCAAAGCGAAACACGATGCCGAGCGCTCTTGGGCGGAGCGAATCGCGGATACTGTGACCGAAGCTTTCGGGAGCATCATGTTTTTGGAAATCAATTTGCTGTGGTTCGTGATATGGATGATGATCAATCTCGGACTGATTCCGTGGATCCAACCATTTGATCCGTTTCCGTTTGGACTTTTGACCATGATCGTGTCACTGGAAGCAATTTTTCTGTCTATTTTTGTTCTTTTATCCCAAAACCGCAGCGCCAGAATTGATGCGCTCCGGGAAGAGGTGGACTTGCAGGTCGATATTATTACCGAACAAGAGCTGACAAAAATCCTTCACCTCATGGTGATGCTTTTGAAGAAACAGGGTATCAACGTAGAACACGATAAAGAGTTGCAGGAAATGCTAAAAAAACTCAACACGACAAAAATTGAAAAAATCCTTGAGGATCAAATTCTCTAAATATATGCGTATCTTCCGCCGCCCAAGCACCGGAGAAGAGTTTATCGGCTGGTTCGGGGTTGTTGTGATCCTGCTCGCTTACGCGCTTGCCAGTTTTGATATTATTGCTTCGACCGGGATTTTGTATCAGATTTTAAATATCGCCGGCGCGATCGGAATCGTGATCATTTCGATAAAAAGGCATGCCTATCAGCCAGAGGTCTTGAATATTATCTGGGCGATGATCGGCGTTGTCGCTCTCATCAATACGCTGTTTTTCTCAAAGTAGAGGCGAGAGGTACTTCCTTCCTTTTAATTCCTCTGGGAAATATTCTTGTTGAACCGGCTGGTCGTAGTCCGGATTATATTGATACCCCTTCCCATACCCCAGCTCTTTCATGAGTTTTGTCGGGGCGTTTCGGATGTGGAGCGGAACGCCAAGGTGCGAGGTATTTTTGGCGTCCTCGGCCGCTTTGTCGTACGCCGTATAGAGCAGATTGGATTTTTTTGATTTTGCGCAATAGACCACGGCTTGCGCCAAATGCACCGCACACTCCGGCATCCCGAGAAAATGGCAAGCGTGATATGCCGCGACGGCCTGAACCAGTGCTTCAGAATTTGCCATACCGACATCTTCGCTCGCAAATCGCACAACACGGCGAGCGACATACAGCGGATCACAGCCGCTTTCCAGCATGCGTGCAAGCCAATAGAGCGACGCATCGGGATCACTCCCGCGCATGGATTTGTGGAGCGCAGAAATGACATTGTAAAATTCCTCACCTCGTTTATCAAAAACGAGATGAGCTTTCTGCAGTGCCTCTTTGACGCCCGCGGTATCGAGAAGGATCTGTTTCTTCCCTTTCTGTCCTTTCACTGCGAGCTCAAGCGCGTTCAGCGCCACGCGCGCATCGCCTTCCGAAAGTTCTGCAAGCAGCTGTTTTGCATCATCTGGCATATTCATCTCCAGGATGCCGAATCCCCGCTCCTGATCGGCCAGTGTTCGATCAATGATGCGAATGATATCCTGAAAAGATAACCTTTTGAGCACAAACACCCGGCTTCGGGACAAGAGGGCGCCGATAATTTCAAACGAGGGATTTTCGGTGGTGGCACCGATCAAGGTAATCTTCCCTTTCTCGACGTGCGGCAGAAGCGCATCCTGTTGCGCTTTGTTCCAGCGGTGAATCTCGTCGATAAAGAGGATTGTCCGTCCTTCTGCGTCGCCGAGAATCTTTTGCAGGTCCGCTTTTCCGCTCGCGACTGCGGAGAGTTCCACAAAGCGAGCGCCGGTTTTTTCGGCGATGATATGAGCCAGCGTCGTCTTCCCCACTCCCGGCGGCCCCCAAAAAATCAACGAGGAAAGCTCATCGTTTTCGATGAGTCTCCGAAGTAATTTCCCCTGACCGACAATATCTTCTTGACCGAAAAATTCGTCAAAATCTCGCGGCCGCATGCGATCGGCAAGCGGTGCAGACATACCCTAGGGATGAATCGTTGTTCCGAAGAATGGCTGTCCCAAAATCGCGTTCTCGACTTGTTTTAAATCAGTGCCTTTGAGGATCGCCACGGTGAGTTTTAATTTTTCTGCAAGCTTACTCGCAACCGGATCAAATGGAGCATTTTTTCCCGGACTCCACGCATCACCAACAATTTCTTTGCGAAATTGCGTCCAGGGCATCTCGGTAATCGGTTTTGCGTTGCTGTCGAGTTTGGGATCGCTCGTATACACCTGATCAATATTCGATAAATTGAGAATTTCTTTTGCTTTAAATTGCTTGGCCAGAAGCACGGCGTCCATGTCGGTCGAGCAACCGGGCTTCCATCCGCTTGCGATAAGAATAGATTTTTTCGTTCGTATTTTTTTTGTGGGATTTGTAATGACCTCCGAATGCGCCGCATCGCCAAAAAGCATTCGAACAAAAGACGCATTCATGATGGTCGTAGAAATACCGATCCAGTCTAATTCCTCGGGAGTCAATTCGCGAACATTTCTCGCCGCTTCCTGATACTGTCGACAAGTAGCGCCGCCGCCGATGATCAAAATGAATCGCTTGCCGTTTTCTGCATGTTTTAAAATAAGATTTCTAAAATTCTTCAAAAATTCAATATCAAACCCTTCTTTTGGAATGATAATCGAACCACCAACGGAAATAATTTTGTACTGATTGCCCATACACGTACGCCTTCATCACTTGCCTCTACCTCCAAAATGCGAAGAATTCGTGGTATTGAATCCATGCGACATCCTTCCTTTTTTTGATGTCGGCATGCGTTTGATTTTTTCTGGCCTGCCTGCAAGCCAACCGCTTGGCGTGCGGAATGCGGTTTTACCTTTTTGCGCGCGATTGGATGAATAGTTTTTCATATAAAGGTTATTTCGTCGACCACCCCATTATCCAACTCACAATGCTCATAACAAGCGCCCCCAAAAATGCTGGCCAAAAACCGGCCACATCAAAACCTTTAACGATAAACGCGGCGAACCAAAAAAGGAGTGCGTTAATGATAAATGTGAGGAGGCCAAGGGTGAGGATATTGAACGGCAGGGTGAAAAAAATAATAATCGGTCGAATAACGGCATTGATAAGGCCGAGAATGAGCGCCGTAATAAGTGCTGTATAAAAACCATTCACCGAGATGCCCGGGACATAATACGCGATTCCCAAAAGCACGATTGCATTGATAAGCCAGCGAAGAATAAGCATCATATTATGGAAGTAGTATATCCTGGTAAGTTCGCCGAATCAAGCCGCTACATTAGTCAGATACATATTGCACTCCGGCTGTCGAACGAACAGCCGGCCCACTATTTTTTTACCTGAATATCCACTGTGCTTCCATTCAGAACCGCAAAAATATCTCGATCAAGATCAGTCCGCCAGACCTTCGCTCCCACTCGTTCCAACCGCCGAATCACCCGAAGCGAGGGGTGCCCGTACGTGTTCTCTTTCCCTACAGAAATAGTAGCATACTGTGGACTCACCATGCGAAGGAACGGCTCTTCGGAAGAGCTTGGGCTTCCATGATGCCCGACTTTCAAAATATCAGCCTCCAATTCATTGCCATACTTCTGTATCAAATACTCCTCCAATTCTTTTTCCGCGTCGCCGGTAAATACTATTGACGAATTGCCAAAGCGTAAAACAAAAACAATGGATTTATTGTTTGTTTCCACATCTCCCGAAATTTCCTTTTCCGGTCGGTCGGGATACAAAAAATGAAGCGTGCTCGAACCGATCTGCCACGTTTCTTCTTTTGCGATTTCCGTATACTCGGCATGCTCGGCTTGAAGCGCTTGCCAGAATGTTTGCCAGTACTCGTCATATTCTTTCTTTCCGCCGTTATACAAAATATGTTTCACATAAAAACGCTTCAGCACATCCACGCACCCGCCGTAATGGTCGCGGTCGGGATGGGTGACAACCAGATAATCAATCGTTCGATCAAAAAATCGCATGTGCCGCCCCAAAGCAGAAAGGACACGGCGGTCTTTACTGCAATCGACCAGCATATCTTCGCCATTCTCGAATGCAACATACGACGCATCGCCTTGACCAATATCAAGAAAAACAGCCCGAACACTGTTTGTGTTCTCCTTCCGCGTCACCGTGTATACGATTACC
>JAHFIC010000029.1 GCA_023246555.1 Candidatus Magasanikiibacteriota bacterium | reverse complement strand
TTCGAGTAAAGTGAAATGTGGAATGTTGCGTGCGGATCCGCGTTGAGTCCATGAGAAAAAAGATGCCGTCGGATCCAGGCGTGAGAGCCAAGCTCGGACTCGGCAAACATCGCAAGCGACCCCCCCGGGCGAAGCACGCGATGCAATTCCTTAAGCCACGCCGACACACTGGCCACGTGTCCGAGCACATCCGACGTGTACACCACATCAAACGACGCGTCGACAAACGGCAACCGCGCGCCATCATACCATGCAAATTCCACAACCGTCGCGTGCTGTTTCGCTTTCTCGCGCGCCAATTCGACTTGAAGCGCGACCACATCCACCCCAACAACTTCTGCAGACGTGCCAAATATCTTTTTCATCTCAATCACTGCCGCACCCGTCCCGCATCCGACATCGAGAATCCGCGCTATCCGCGTAGGTTGTTTTCTGTGAAGATTTTTTCCCGCCTCTTTCACCCACCGATACAACGCAAATTTTTTTGGGAAAAACATCAGCTTCAACCAATCTTTGATCTCGACATAGTCGCCTAAAAATACAGGCGCTGTATCCCATATCTCTACTCCCTCAGCAGTCGTTTTCCCCCACCCCGAACTCGTCTTGGTCATAAAGCCAAGTATATCGCCTGAATTGACAAAAGACCAATCTTCCGCTATACTATCCCTACCATTTATTTTTGACACGATTCATGAGGTTTCTGTCTATGGATGTGCTCCGAAATATCGCTCGACTAAGAGAAAAAAGCCATTACGCTTCGAGTACGCCGCGCACGGCAACTGCCTAAAGCGGATTATTTTTCGGTTTCTTCACATCACATATCAAAACGCCTCATGGGTTATGAGATGTTTTTTGTATGTCCCCTATAGGAACAATCGCGATCACGCTCGCTGGCCTAGGCGCTGGCCTGCTTGCAGGATATATCCTCCGAAAATACGTCTCGCAGGCGCAGGCAAACACCGTTGAAGCCGTCGCAGAAAAAAAACTCATGGAGGCAAAAAATAAAGAGCAAGAGGTGCTCCTCCAAGCCAAAGAAAAAGCCATAAAAATCATTGACGAAGCAAAAAAAGAAGAAGACGCGCGTCGTCAGGAACTGCGCCAGATTCAGGCACGGCTCGAACAGCGCGAAAATATGTTCGACAAAAAACTTCTCGATTTTGAAGATGACAAAACGAAATTGTCGCAAGAGCGAGAGCAAATAAAAACTATCAAAGAAAAAATCCAAGAGATTCAACAGGAAGCGATTAAAAAACTACAAGCAGTTGCCGGACTTTCGCCCGAAGCCGCAAAGCAATTGCTCCTACAAAAAATCGAAGAAGACTCCCGCCACGATTTGATGGCGCATGTGCTTAAATTTGAAAAAGACGGCCATGAAGAATTGGAAAATCGCGCGCAAGATATTATGGTCTGTTGCATGCAACGCACGGCCTCGAGCCACGCGACCGAGACGACGTCGACGGCGATTACTCTTCCCTCTGAAGACATGAAGGGGCGCATTATTGGAAAAGAGGGTCGCAATATTAAAACGATTGAAAAAATGACTGGTTGTGAACTCATCATCGATGAAACACCGGATTTGCTGTTGATTTCAAGTTTCTCTCCGATTCGCCGCCGCGTCTGCCAGCTTGCTTTGGAAAAACTGATCAAAGACGGCCGCATTCAACCAACAAAAATTGAAGAGTATATCGAAGAGGCAAAAAAAGAACTCGCGATCGATATCAAAAAAGCCGGCGAGGAGGCGCTTCACAAAATGGGAATTGTCGGCCTCGATCCGAAACTGGTTTCGATTGTCGGACGCCTGAAATATCGCACGAGTTACGGCCAGAACGTGCTTATGCATTCGCTAGAAGTCGGCACCTTGGCCGGCCTCATGGCCGCAGAAGTCGGCATGGATGTGGCAAAAGCGAAACGCGCCGGTTTTTTTCACGACATCGGCAAGGCCGTGGACCATGAAACCGAAGGGACGCACACGCAGATCGGTTACACGATTCTCAAAAAGTTCAGTGCTGACGAAGACATCGCTCAAGTCGCCCTCACCCACCACGACACCAATCCCCCGCTCCTTTTGACCAAACTCGTCATGGCGGCCGACGCGATCTCGGCTTCACGCGTTGGCGCGCGGCGCGATACCTACGAGCAGTATGTCGCGCGGCTCGAAGAGCTTGAAAAGACCGCGAAAGATTTTCCGGGTGTTGATAAAGTGTATGCGATTCAGGCCGGCCGCGAAATCCGCGTGTTTGTGAATCCGAGCGAAATGGATGATTACCAATCGTACAACTTGGCAAAAGATATTGCACGCAAAATTGAAAGCGAACTGCAGTATCCGGGCGAGATCAAAGTGAACGTGATTCGAGAAACGCGGGTGATTGAATACGCGAAGTAAGGCTGTGGATAACATATTTCGCTTGATTGACAGAAGATAGAGCGATTTGTACACTACAAGCATCCTAACTTCTCAACTATTATGAACAAAGCAGAATTGGCCCAAGTCATTTCGGAAAAAGTCGGAACCTCAAAAAAAGAAGCCGAAGCCATGATCGAAGCCATGACCGACATTATTACCGCGACATTAAAAAACGGCGGCGAAGTCGGTATTGCCGGCTTCGGAGCGTTTTCGGCCAAGACTCGAGCCGGCAGGGTCGGCGTCAATCCGCAGAATCCAGGCCAAAAAATTCAGATTCCTCCAGTTGTTGTGCCAAAATTTAAAGCCGGAAAAGGTTTAAAGGACGCGCTGAAGAATAAAGCCTAAAACCTAGGCAAAAAAACCCGCCGTTTGGCGGGTTTTTTGGTATTGACAAAATAGTGAAAATCCTGTAGATTCCGGCCGTCAACCAAGCGCTCATCGCAGGCGTTTGGTACAGAAAGGAAAATAATTATCATGCGAAAAGCAGTGTTCATCTCTCTGGTGGTCGGCCTCGTGGCGGCCACCAAAACCGCGGGCGCGGAGGTGCCCGTACCCACGCAATGCTATCTGCGTGAGGTACCCAAAGCCGGGGGAAGCCTTGGTCTCGGAACTTGTCCGTACACGGGCGTCGCCTGGGCGGCGCAAGCGGTGGGCCCCGCGCCACAATCTGAAGGCAAGGTCGTCGGAGCCTCGTGGCTCTGCGGCATCGGCAACGGAGGAGATCAGATCAATCTGACCCTGGTAAATGATCAAGGGAAGCAGGTGAAACCCGCCTTCCCGCTCATGCCAGCGTCGATCAGCGGCAGCGGGGAGGGGCAAGCCTCAAACGGCAACGCCCTCATGTTCGTACCGAAACTAGCCGCAGCCACCGATCCGATTTGGTTCATGACCGGTGTCGAGCGGAACTATATGTGCGGCGGGAACTGGTCACAAAGTTGCATGATCTACGGCATGACCGGCGCGGAGGACGGAAGGCGTCTCGCCTTCACACCGTTCGACAACAACGAGACCCACGTCACGGAAGGCATGTTTCGGAGCGGACGAGAAGCAGTGTTCTCGCTCCGTCGCGGTCCGCCGGTGCAGGGTCAGCCACCGCCCGCGATCATCGGAAAGTCATGGCGTGCCGACGGCACGCTGGGGCGGGTGAACGAACCCGTGATCTACCAGCCCGCGAACGGCGAGTCGGTCGACACGATCCGGGGCGCGGCCTATATCCCCGACCCCCTGAACAACCCTAACAACGGTCAGCTGTTCTGGGTCTTCAATTCGGGAACTCAAGGGCTCATGCTGGTCGTGACGGATCTCTTGGGCAACGTGGTCCGCACGCACGTGGTCGCCGCGAATATGAGGCCGATGGTAGAACAGTCGATCACGGCTGTGCACGCCACGGTGCACGAAGTATTCCCCGCCCTCGGAGACCCGTCGTTCTGGTTCAGGCAGGTGATCCACGTACTCGTCACTGACTACGGTAGACAGAAAAACTACCTCCTCGTGATCGACGATCGTGGACACGTGTACAATCAAACGACCATCGACGGCGGAGGCGACACGACCCACACTGTCATGTCGATGAAAAGAAACGAGGGTATGGTGTACGTCGAACTTCGTCGAGACGCGAACAACGACGAGGCGATCATCTACGCGTTCAACCTCGCCGGAAATCACGTCGCGGGCAACCCGCTACTCGACAACGGACTCCGCGTCCGGAGCTCCGACGGAATCGGCGTCGCCGCCCTGCCGAACAAGCGGGTCATGGTGTTCGGCTCCAACGCCTACGGCGGCCCGGCGCCACTCGACAGTGAATTCTGGTGGCAACTCTACGAGTGCGCCGAGAACCCGCTCTAGCGAGCGGGTAGGCCACACGCCAAGCAAGTGAGGTCAGCCCCGAGCGACACAAAGGAGATGTCGAATGCTCGGGGCTTTTTTATTTCGCATTGACAGATGTGGAAATTTTGCCTATACTGCGATCATTTCCCAATCATCAATGTCAGGGTAGCTCAGTCTGGTAAGAGCGGAGGATTCATAACCCTCAGGTCGCGGGTTCGACTCCCGCCCCTGACACAACCTCAAGAGACATATACGCCCCCATCGTCTAGTGGTTAGGACATATGGTTCTCAGCCATAGAACACCGGTTCGACTCCGGTTGGGGGTACGATTTTCTTATCGCGTCGGCGGCACTTCATAGTACTGCAGTGCAAACGTCGCGATGTCCGCAAACACCGGCGCGGCAGTCACTTCCGCATAGGTGCGTTTTGGTTTTTCGTATTTGATGACCATCACGAACTTGGGGTTATCGAGCGGCGCGAAACCCACAAACGAATGGTTCGTATCCTCCGTATACCCGCCGGGCCCCGGAATTTGCGCGGTTCCTGTTTTTCCACCGACATAATATCCCGGCACTTTGGCCCGGCCGCCGTAGCCGTGTTCTACGACTTGCACCAGCATACTGGAAATAAGGGTTGACGCGCGACTGGAAATAACCTGTCGAATTTCTTTCGGATGCCGCCGTTCAACTCGCCCATCGGGGTAGCGAATTTCATCAATAATAGACGGCCGCATCATGACTCCTCCGTTTACCATCGCGGCAAATGCCGTAGCCATCTGCAGTGGTGTCACGGTAATCCCCTGTCCGAACGATGCCGTGGCCGTATAGCAATCGAGCGCATCGCGCGCATGTTCATACAGAGCATCAATCGTCCCCTCCCCTTCCGTATCAAGTTCCACACCTTCTTTCACACCGAAACCAAATGCTTCCACATAATCGCGAAAAGTGTTCTTTCCTAATTCCTCAACAACATGCACCATGCCGGTGTTGATGGAATTCTGAAGAATCCCAGTCATGGTTTGTGTGCCGTAATTTTTTTCGCCGGCATTTTTAATTGATTTTTGACATACACCATCTCGATGACCCGCATCAAAAAACGTAGAATCCGGACGAACAGCATCCGTATCAAGCGCCGCCGCCATCGTCATTGGCTTAAAAATTGAGCCTGGCTCATACGGTGTGAAAATTGCCGTGTTGTTGTAGACACTCGGCGTCTTTGCTGTTTGGTAGGTATTCGGATCAAAATCAGGAATACTGCACAAGGCGCGAATGGCGCCGGTTTTTGGATCAAGCATGACGAGCGACGCGCTCTCGGCCTCGTACTCTATAAAGCCCTTGCGAAGCCGCTCACAGGCATAGTGCTCTACCGATCGATCAATCGTAAGCAAAATATCTGCGCCGTCCTCCGGTTCTTGAAACACGCGGTGCGCCAAAGGAATCCATCCGCCAGTGGCAGAACGAAATCCTTCTAAAAATCCGCCTTTTCCTTGAAGCTCGCCATTCCAATATCCTTCAATGCCATAGCGCCCAACCGATTCCCCTTTTTCATTTTTTCCCAAAAAACCAACAGTCTGCGCGGCAAGTGGTCCCTCCGGATAAAACCGATCTGACCTCCGAAGAAACTCAATCCCACGAAGCTCTAAAGCCCGGAGTGTGTTTACCGTCACCTCATCGACCCTATCTTCTATTGGTTCATACGGATCAGATCGCTTATTCAGTTTCAAAAACAGCGCAAGTTTCTCTTCGTCCGTATAGGAAAATGTATTTGCCAACTGTTCGGCGATATGTTCCGCATCATCGTCGGATGTAATTTCTCGCGTATCTGCGAATACGAGAAATGAATCCAGATTTATTGCCAACGGATATTCCTCCCCGGTTCGCGAATCTTGCACAAAAATACTGCCGCGAATTGGAAATAATTCGCGAGACATTTCATGAGACCCAATCGCGAGCGTGGAATAAAAATTATGCTCAAGCACCATGAGGAAAAACAAACGAACGGCAATGCAAAGACCAAACAATACCATGCTGCCAAAAAGAATGTACAAACGAGCCTGAGGAGACGCGCGCACACGAATGCTATACTTTCTTTTGCCGACCGCTTCTTTTTTCTGCAACCGCCTCAAGAACACGGCCATCTTTCACAAGCGCTTTCAAGGAATTTTCCATAGAGATCATGCCGTCTTTCGCTCCGGTTTGAATCGCGCTCCGAATTTGCGCGATGTTATTTTCTTTGATAAGACTCGCGATTGCCGGCGTGTTAATAAGGACTTCGCGTGCGGCGACGAGCTCGCCGTTTTTCCCAGGCAAAAGCTGTTGGGCGACAATGGCACGAAGAACCACGCCGAGTTGAATAAGAATCTGTTTTTGTTTTGCTCCATCAAACACATCAACAATACGTTCAACCGCTTCGGCCGCGCTCGAAGTGTGAAGGGTAGAAAAAACCAAGTGGCCTGTTTCAGCGGCGGTAAGCACCGTTGCTATCGTTTCCGGATCACGCATTTCTCCGACCAAAATAACATTCGGATCCTGTCGCAGCACATGCTTCAGGGCTTCGGCAAATGATTTGGTATCGACACCAATTTCTCGCTGCTCCACCAGACTTTCTTTATTTTCAAACGCAAACTCAATCGGATCTTCGATCGTTACAATGTGCGATTTCCGTGTTTTATTAATATCTTCAATCATCGCCGCAATGGTCGTAGACTTTCCATGACCGGTTGGTCCAACAACGAGGACCAGCCCATCCAGAAGATTCGGTAAATCTTTGAGAATTGGCTCAAAATGAAGATCATCGGGCGATGGAATATTTTTTGGTATAAGACGCGCCGCAAAACCAATCATGCCTTCCTGCTGATGGATATTCACACGAAAACGCATGCCATCAAACGCGTAACTCATGTCGAGTTCAAGTGTTTCTTCAAATTTCTTTTTCTGATCAAAAGAAAGAAGTGAGAAGACCTGTTCTTTGAGCTCTTTCGCCGGTAATATCTTATCTTCGACGACGACCAAGTCACCGTTCACACGGATCATGGGCTTTTCCCCGCCGACCAAATGCACATCGGACGCCTTTGCCTTGACCGCTTCCTCCAAATAGGTGGTGATGGATTTCATATTGCCGTATTGTACCATTGAGTCGCCGAGGTTCGCTAGGGGAACCACAAAACAAAAGAACCTCTTGAGAGAGATTCTTTTGTTCCGCTTTCGTCCTGCTGGTAAAAGACTCATCAGTTTGCATCTCATGCAAAAAGCGAGGCGGGGAACATGGACGGGTGCTTCGGTTACGCGCCGCCGGTCGCACACGAATCGATGGGGCACGAAGCCCCTCTGTGCGCCGGAACCCTTCTCCGTCATCCATGTCCCCGCGGGCGCACAAATGCGCCCACAAAGTTACTTTGAGAAGAAAAAGAGGTGAACCACCATCTTTACTCTTCTCCTTTCTGCCTCAGGTCTCATGGCTCCGTCGTCGGGGCCGAGTACACGTCGAGTTTGACCCTTGGCAATATACCTACCAAACATGATAGAAATACTGCCATTGGCCACTTTCAAACAAAATAGTATAGCACAAAAAAGAAACCCTGTCAAGTGTATAATTTAATTTTTGCCTTTGTTGAGATAAATTTTGATTGGTCGGGCCGGGGAGACTCGAACTCCCGGCCTCATGTACCCGAAACATGCGCGCTACCAACTGCGCTACGGCCCGATATGCCGGACAGTATAATTTGAAAACGAAGAAAAAGCAACCTATCTAATTATTGCTGAGGATTGCCAATATTGAGCGGCGCCACTTCGACAATTTTCTTGGCACGAGGATCATATAGAATCGCTTTTTGCGCATTCGCATACAAAAGAACTTTATCCCCTGTTTTTGCTTTAGCAAAAAATGCCTGATCTTGTAATTTTGAAGGGTCAGTCACGGTCGCAAGGGTCGGTTGTTCTCCTTCGGGGAGAAACATTATCCCTCCAATCTCGGCGACCAGGGCGGCAACTTCTTCTTGGGCTATTTTTTGTGGGTCATTCTTCAAGCTTGACCATTGCCTGTAAAAATACACTGCAGAACCACCGGCTCCGACCACAAGAACAAAAAGGATGATAAGGACCACCACCCCAATACTCATACCTTGCCGACGCTCTTGTTCCATATGATAAAATTTATTGTCGTTCTTCTGTGAGTTGTTTGCGCACGTATTTCCACTGAACACGAACCATGCGCTCCACAATATCTCTAATTTCCTTCGCCAAACCGGTCTTTTTTACATATCGATCAAGAATGGACTTCAATTCAAGCGCATATTCGCTCTCTGTCATATTTTTCCACGTATCAGACTCCCTGAGTTTTTCCTTCAATTCTATATACACTTGAACCGAATGATCCAAAATTTGCTCACGTACTTCTCGTCCTTTTTTTGTTACGCTAAGCCAAGTAAGGCCAGCGCCAAGAACGCCCCCGAAAAATAATCCCTTGTTGAAACGTCCCATACAAAACAAATAGCTGTTCACCCAAAGTATATCATACTGATTTTTTGGCAACAAGAAGTGATTGATAAATACTCTCCAGTTTGTCAATAATCCTTGGCCAAGCATAGTCAGTTTCCACGATGGCTCGCGCCCGCTCTCTCATTCGCGCTTGATCAGTTTCTGGAGAAAAAATACGCTCAATCGCATCTGCCAGCGCCGCAGCGTCGCCCGGCGGCACAAGGATACCAGCGTCTTTCGGAATGGTCCTAACCCCGGGCAAATCGCTAGCAATCACCGGCACGCCGGAAGCCATCGCCTCGAGAAGCACCATACCAAATGCCTCTCCTCGATTGATCGATGGTTTTACCACAACATCAGCCATTCTATAATAGCGCGGGAGATCCTCATCGGAGACTGAGCCGATAAATTGAACCACGTCCAAAAGCCCAAACGCGCGCGCCTGCAGTTCAAATCCCTGCCGTAGTTCACCATCACCGATGAGAAGAGTCTTGAACAGCCTCGCCCTTCTTTTTTTCAAAAAAAATAACGCCTGCAAAAGGATGGGAACTCCTTTGAAATAATGCGGTGCATCCATGCCGCCAACAAATAAAATTGTCGGCTCTCGGCTCTCGGCTCTCGGCTCTCGGCTTGGGTGAAATCGCTCAAGATCAACGCCAAATGGCAGCTCCAGCCAGTGCTCTCGTCTCTTCTGAAAAATCGCTCGCGCTTCACTCCCCTCAATATAATCAAATGAACTTGCGGTGATGCAATCGGCTGAACCCAAAACTTTTGGCATCCAAAACTGGCTATACAGTTTAAAAACCAAGCCTTTCCACCCTGGCCCGCGCGTATCCATGTGATAGGTGATAACCAATGGCCGATCCCCATGATGGCGTTTCCATGTTCGGACCACTCCGGCCGTGCCAAAAAACGGGTAATGCAAATGGACGAGATCAAACTCGTCCAATTCGTGCGTTAATTCCGGCATGCGCGCGGCATTCCCGTAGGCAAGACTTGGTTTGAGTCGACGCGCATAGTCAATCTGCTCGACAACTTCTGGCGCATGGCGAGGAGTGGGCGGCGCTTTTTTGGGACGGATTTCTTCTTTTGAGTAATATTGCGGAGTAAATACTTCGACGGTGTGCCCAAGGTTTGCAAGTCCGCTCGCCATCTGAAATGCGACATTCCCCATTCCCCCATAATACGGCGGATACGTGCAAACAATGTGGGCGATTTTCATAGATCTTTCAATGCTTTTCCCCTGACCACTTTTGTGATGTCTCGCTGGAGTGTTTCGATTTTCACATGAAGCCGAAAAAGAATAACGCAAGTAATCACAACAAAAAGATACAATACGAGATCGGTTCCTCGTCCGATACCCAGAATATTCGCAATGATCGTAGTCGCGTTCGGGATAAGTACAGCGACATCAGCGCATATCCACAAGAGCATCCAAAAAAACATCGCACGCGCACTCAAGTCACCATGCCGTTTCTTCGCTGCAATGACCCAGAGCGCTATAAGGGACAAGAAAAGAAATATGAACTGAAAAATATTCTGCATAGAATTTAGCGAATCAATGCTCCAAACACCAACTCCTTCACGACACGAAACGCGCCACCAAGACCTTGTCCATATTCGGCATACACAACTGTCACCGGATACTCGACAAAAGAAAGATTTTTTTCTTTTG
>JAHFIC010000054.1 GCA_023246555.1 Candidatus Magasanikiibacteriota bacterium | reverse complement strand
GATCCTTTTTGCCTTCCCGGAGCATATCCCTTAACGCGGCTTCCCATGCCATAAGCATAGCATAAAGCGTATCCCGAGTCTTTAGATGGTCAGTTTTTTCTCCGAATACTTTTTCGATGATCTCAAGTTTTTTATAAAACGGCTTCTGCCAAAGGGAATGAAATTGTTCCAGTGTCTCGTGATACGCCTCGTACGCTTCTCCATCATTTGCCCAATGAATCGCAAGGCCGGGAAGATTGTGGGCATGCCGCACAAAATGATTGGCTCGCATTTCTTCAACACCCAACCCCCTAAGATGCTGCGCAATATCATTGTCATGCACGGGCGCGAACATCACCAATTGACAGCGAGAAAGGATGGTTTCGGGCAAATCGGTTTCGTTTTCCGTTAAAAGAAAAATGATTGCTTTCTTTTTCGGCTCTTCGAGTGTTTTCAGGAGCGCGTTAGCTGAAGATGAATTCAAATACTCCGCGCCATCAATAATGACAATATGATACCCTCCCAAAAAAGCGCTTTTCGCGAGTGTGGCGCGGACGTGAGTAATTTGCTCGATGGTGATATTCTTTCCATCACGCTCCAGGTACAAAAAATCCGGATGCGTGGCAAGCGCGCTTGCTGAAACCTCCAGAAGCTCTCCCGCCAGATATTCGGCCAACGCTTGCTTTCCCACATGGGTTGGACCAGAAAAGCAATAGGCATGTGAGAGCAAGTTATGAGCCCGCGCGTTTTTGAAAAATGAAAGAATTCGAGCATGGCCAACGATAGACGACATATGCCACCATCGTATCACTTTTTTTTTGAAAAAAAAAGGAGTCCATGGGGACTCCGGGCGAGCAATTGAACTACCACTACTACTCGACTCCGCCCGGAGTCCCCTGGACCGCAGCACGCAGACCGTTTTCACCCCGCTGTTAGCGGAGCCGCCGCCAGCGCTGAGTGCGCCGCTGGAAGCGTTTTCTTGTCAGGGCCGAACCCTGGGTGATGCCGACGCCGCGCGCCGGAATCTTGTCAGGTGTTGGCCCCGACGTCCTCGTGGCAGGCCGCGTCGTCGATCAGGTGTTGATCGCGTTCTTGTCGACCGGGTCGCCGAGGTTCACGCCGCTGTTGAAACCGCTTCTGTTCTGCTTGCCCGGATGACCCGGGCCGTTGATCCAATGCATGATAGATCACCTCGTTTTTTCGCTGTTGAAGTCGCTGACCACTTTCCACCTTCAAAGGGTGGCGAGTGGCACAGTATTTTTCATACTAAAACAACCCCGCTCCGCTGTCAATAGCGGGGCTGTGGATTCACCCAAACCGTCTTTATGTTGACAAATTCTTTTATGCCGTAAGAAGAAAGCTCTCTCCCATACCCAGACCGCTTCACGCCGCCAAAGGGAAGCCGCGGATCGGATTTCACCATGCCGTTTATAAACACCGCGCCAGCTTCCACTCGCGCCGCCAACTGCTTGGCTTTTTCCACATCTCGCGTCCATAGACTAGCGCCTAAACCAAAACTTGTATCATTCGCGATCCGGATCGCATCGTTTTCATCGTCCGCCACCATCACTGCCGCCACCGGCCCAAACAATTCTTCCTCGTACGCCGGCATGCCTTTTTTCACATCCGACAAAATCGTCGGCTCAAAAAAATATCCTCTCCCCGCTCGTCGGCGCCCGCCGATCTCCACCCGCGCGCCCTTTTTCACGGATTCATTCACTTGCCGTTCGATCTCGGACAGCATTTTTTCGTTTACCAAAGGTCCCACATCGGTCGCTTCATCCATCGGGTCGCCCAGACGAAGCGCTTCGTATTTTTTTCTATATCCATCGATAAATGCCTGCGCGATATTTTTGACAACAATAAAACGCTTGGCCGCAATACAGCTTTGTCCGGCGTTTTGCAGTCGCGCATTCACGCCAACCGTACAGGCCGCTTCAATATCGGCATCGGCAAGCACAATAAACGGATCGCTTCCGCCAAGCTCAAGCACCGTTTTTTTGATCACGTCCCCGGCAATTGCGGCGACCGATCTGCCTGCTCGTTCTGAACCAGTGAGTGTTACCGCCGCAACGCGCTGGTCGCGAATCACGACTTCTACTTCCGGAACGCCAATAAAAAGATTTTGGAAAGCACCTTCCGGAAATCCCGCGCGTTGAAAAAGCTCTTCAATCGCACGCGCGCATTGCGGAACATTTGACGCGTGTTTGAGGAGCCCCACGTTGCCTGCCATGAGGGCCGGCGCCGCAAATCGAAATACCTGCCACAGAGGAAAATTCCACGGCATGACGGCGAGGATAGGCCCCAAGGGGTCAAACCGCACAAAACTCTCACTAGCATCTGATGCGACTATCTCTGGCGCGAGTATTTTCTCTGCATTTTCTGCATACCACGCACAAACTTTTCCACTTTTTTCAACTTCAGCAACCGCGCTAAACAGCGGCGAATTGATCGGTCTTCCCATTTCCTTCGCAATAAGTTCACCGTACTCTCGCGCATGGTGTTGAAGCAATTCCGCCAATCGCCGCATCCGCTCGGCTCGAAAGGCAAAACTCGTCTCTCGCCATTGAAGAAACGTATCGTGGGCGATCGCCAATTTTTGCGCCAGCATTTCGCGAGAAATTTCCGGAAATTCAGCCATGATTTCTTCCGTTGCCGGATTTTTGGAGATAAACATACTACAATAAACACGTCTTTTCTTTTAATTCTTTCTCAAACACGCGTTCATTTTCGGAATAGTCGATTGGCACTTCGATCAGGTGAACGCCGCCCGCCGCAAAGCTTTCCTCGAGAATCCGTAAAAACTCATGCGCTTTCTCGACCCGATGCCCAACCGCTCCATAACTTTCAGCGTACCGGACAAAATCCGGATTGCCGAAACGCAAGCCGAAATCCGAAAATCCTTCGACTTTCTGTTTCCATTGTATCATGCCAAAGCCATTGTCATTCAAAACAAGAATGACTAGGTCGAGCTTCAGCCGCACAACAGTTTCGAGCTCCTGCGAATTCATCATAAATCCCCCGTCGCCGCACACGGCCATAACCCGCCGATCCGGATAAACCAATTTGGCCGCTATGGCCGAAGGCAGTCCGGCCCCCATGGTTGCGAGCGCGTTATCAAGAAGGAGTGTATTCGGTTCGTACGCTTTGTACCCGCGCGCAAACCACAATTTATACATACCGTTGTCGAGACAGACGATGCCATTGGGAGGCATGGCGCGCCGCACATCGGCGACAATACGCTGAGGCAGAAGCGGCACGGTGTCCGCCAGCGAGCGTTCGCTAAGCTGAACCTCCATGTACATTTTCATTTTTTGAAAATAACTGAAATCCCAACGCGATTGCTTTTGAATTTTTTCCGTCATTTGCCACAGGGCGTTCCCAATATCCCCAACCACCTCCCACTGCGGAAAATAGATTTCATCGACTCTCGGCCGGAAAAAATTGACGCGAATGACCGTGATCGGGTTCGACCGAGACATGAAAAACGGCGGCTTTTCTATGAGATCATTGCCGATATTGAGAATCAAATCCGCTCGCCCGATCGCGCAATGGACGTAATCATTGGCTGAAAGCGCCGTCGTACCGAGATACAGCGGATGCCGCTCATCGATGACGCCCTTGCCCATCTGGGTGGTGCAAAATGGGATGCCCGTTTTTTCAATAAAATTCAAAAGAGACTTTGATACGAGTTTGCGATTGGCCCCAGCACCGATCACAATGAGCGGACGCTTGGCCTCCTCAATCAAGCCGACG